>NZ_JBEZKW010000006.1:96146-172339 GCF_040651795.1 Streptomyces sp. NPDC048361 | reverse complement strand
GATGCAGCCAGGGCGGGGTCAGATCGGGGCTGTAGCTGCGCATGGCCTCATCATTCGGGGCGGCGGGACGGGCAGGATGTGCGGCCGGGGGTCCGGGGGTTGGCCCCCGGGGGATGCAGCCAGGGCGGGGTCGGATCGGGGCTGTAGCTGCGCATGCGTCAGACGATACGGCCGGGCCCGGGCTACGACACGCCGAACCGGCCCGCGAGTTGGTCACGCTGAGCGCGTACGAACGCGGCGTCCACCACCGCCCCGTGGCCGGGCACGTACACCGCCTGCTCGCCGCCGAGCGAGAGCAGCCGGTCGAGGGCGCCGGGCCAGCGCGAGGGCACCGCGTCGGGGCCCGCCTGGGGCTCGCCCGACTCCTCCACGAGGTCGCCGCAGAACACGACCTCCGGGGACCCGGTGCCCGCGGAGACCAGCGCCACCAGGTCGTGCCCGCTGTGCCCGGGCCCGACGTTGGCGAGCAGCACCTGACGCCCGCCCAGGTCGAGCGTCCACTCGCCCGACACTGCATGGTGCGGCACGACCAGGAGGTCCGCCGCCTCGGCCGCGTCCCGCTCGGGCACCCCCTGCTGCACCGCGTCGGCGCGCATCTCCTCGCGGGTCAGGACCCGCTCGATGCCGACGGCCCCGTAGACCTCGGCCCCGGAGAAGGCCGCCGTGCCGAGTACATGGTCGAAATGGGGGTGGCTGAGCGCGATATGGGTCACACGGCGACCGAAGAGTGCCTGCGCCTGCGCCCGCAGTTCGGCGCCCTCGCGCAGCGTCGCACCGGTGTCGTAGAGGAGCAGCGAGTCCGCTCCGGCGATCAGCCCGACGGTCGCGTCCCAGCCGGGCAGGCGTCTGCGCCCCACCCCCACACCGAGCCGCTCCCAGCCGAACTCTTCCCAACTGACGTCCATGAGGCGACGCTATCGGCAATCGACCGGCGACGCCGCACGGTAGCGTGGTCGGCCGCCCTTGTACGGGGCTGTCCTTCCACGGGGCCGCACCGGGTTCGCACCGGGGCCGCACCGGGTTCGCACCGGGGCCGCGCCGGGGCCGTACCGGGCTGCGGGGCGCGCACCGGGCCGCACCCGGCCGCACGGGCTGCGGGGCCTGCGGGGGACTGCCCTTGCTAGGGGCGTACCGGTCGGCCGTACACTGGCCGGGGGATTGCTGGCACTCGCACACAGTGAGTGCCAAACGGACGGCAACTGGAGGTGTGCGCGATGCTCAGTGAACGCAGGCTCGAGGTGCTGCGCGCCATCGTCCAGGACTATGTCGGCACCGAGGAACCGGTGGGCTCCAAGGCCCTCACCGAGCGTCACGCGCTCGGCGTCTCCCCGGCGACCGTGCGCAACGACATGGCCGTCCTGGAGGAGGAGGGCTTCATCGCCCAGCCCCACACCAGCGCCGGCCGCATCCCGACCGACAAGGGCTACCGGCTCTTCGTCGACCGGCTCGCGGGCGTCAAGCCCCTGTCGTCGCCCGAGCGCCGCGCGATCCAGAACTTCCTGGACAGCGCGGTCGACCTGGACGACGTCGTGGCCCGCACGGTGCGGCTGCTCGCGCAGCTGACCCGGCAGGTGGCGGTCGTCCAGTACCCGTCGCTGACCCGGTCCACCGTGCGCCACGTGGAGCTCCTCTCCCTCGCGGCGGCCCGGCTGATGCTGGTGCTGATCACGGACACCGGCCGGGTCGAGCAGCGCATGGTCGACTGCCCGGCGCCGTTCGGCGAGGCCGCGCTCGCGGACCTGAGGGCCCGGCTCAACGCACGGGTGGTGGGGCGCCGCTTCGCGGACGTGCCGCAGCTCGTGCAGGACCTGCCGGAATCTTTCGAACCGGAGGACCGGGGAACCGTCACGACGGTCCTCGCCACCCTCCTCGAAACCCTGGTCGAAGAGACCGAGGAGCGGCTGATGATCGGCGGCACCGCCAATCTGACCCGCTTCGGACACGACTTCCCGCTGACCATCAGGCCGGTGCTGGAAGCACTTGAGGAGCAGGTCGTGCTCCTCAAGCTGCTCGGCGAGGCCAAGGAATCGGGCATGACCGTACGCATCGGGCACGAGAACAACGCCCATGAAGGACTGAACTCCACGTCCGTCGTGTCGGTCGGCTACGGTTCCGGCGGCGAGGCGGTCGCCAAACTCGGCGTGGTCGGACCGACCCGCATGGATTACCCCGGAACGATGGGAGCGGTACGCGCAGTGGCACGTTACGTCGGACAGATCCTGGCGGAGTCGTAAGTGGCCACGGACTACTACGCCGTACTCGGCGTGCGCCGCGACGCATCACAGGACGAGATCAAGAAGGCGTTCCGGCGCCTCGCACGCGAACTCCACCCGGATGTGAATCCGGACCCGAAGACGCAGGAGCGCTTCAAGGAGATCAACGCCGCGTACGAGGTCCTGTCGGATCCGCAGAAGAAGCAGGTCTTCGACCTCGGCGGGGACCCGCTGTCGTCGTCGGGCGGCGGCGGGGCCGGCGGCTTCGGCGCGGGCGGCTTCGGCAACTTCTCGGACATCATGGACGCCTTCTTCGGCCAGGCATCCCAGCGCGGCCCGCGCTCGCGGACCCGCCGCGGCCAGGACGCCATGATCCGGCTGGAGATCGACCTCAACGAGGCGGCCTTCGGCACCACCAAGGAGATCCAGGTCGACACCGCCGTGGTGTGCACGACCTGTTCGGGCGAGGGCGCGGCCCCCGGCACCTCCGCGCAGACCTGTGACATGTGTCGCGGTCGCGGCGAGGTGTCCCAGGTCACCCGGTCCTTCCTCGGCCAGGTCATGACCTCGCGGCCCTGCCCCCAGTGCCAGGGCTTCGGCACCGTCGTCCCCACCCCGTGCCCGGAGTGCGCGGGCGACGGCCGGATCCGTTCGCGGCGTACCCTCACCGTGAAGATCCCGGCCGGTGTCGACAACGGCACCCGGATCCAGCTCGCGGGCGAAGGCGAGGTCGGCCCCGGCGGTGGCCCCGCGGGCGACCTGTACGTGGAGATCCACGAGGTGGCGCACGACGTGTTCCAGCGTCGCGGCGACGACCTGCACTGCACGGTCACCATCCCCATGACGGCGGCGTCGCTCGGCACCAAGGTGCCGCTCCAGACGCTCGACGGCATGGAGGAGGTGGACATCCGTCCGGGCAGCCAGTCCGGCCAGTCCATCCCGCTGCACGGCCGCGGCATCACACATCTGCGCGGTGGCGGACGCGGCGACCTCATCGTGCACGTCGAGGTCCTGACCCCGAGCAAGCTCGACCCGGCGCAGGAGGACCTGCTGCGCCAGCTCGCGAAGCTGCGCGGTGAGGAACGCCCCACGGGCCAGTTCCAACCGGGGCAGCAGGGGCTGTTCTCCCGCCTGAAGGACGCATTCAACGGGCGCTGATCCAGGCTCGGGAAGGGGGCTACGGGGTGCACCCCCGTAGCCCCCTTCTTCTTTGGGGACCGCCGGGACCGCCGGGACCGCCGGGACCGCCGGGATGCGTCCCGGAGCGATGGCGCGACCTAGGCCGCATTCAGCTCCTGCGGTGTTTGAGGAGCGCGGGCCGGGGGGCGGAGCCCCTGAGCAGGGTGGCCAGGGTCACCACCCCCGCAGGAACCGGCGATTCGGCGCGAGAGCAACACCGTGGCACGATGCCAGCATGGCTTTGACCGATCTCTGCCGGTATCCGATCGTGCAGGCGCCCATGGCGGGCGGCGCCTCCGGTCCGGCGCTGGCCGCGGCCGTCTCCGAGGCCGGGGGGCTCGGTTTCCTGGCCGCCGGATACAAGACCGCCGACGGCATGTACCAGGAGATCAAGCAGGTGCGCGGCCTGACCGGCCGGCCCTTCGGGGTCAACCTGTTCATGCCGCAGGAGCCGCACACCGACCCCGCCGCCATCGAGGTCTACCGCCACCAGCTCGCGGGCGAAGTGACCTGGTACGACACCCCGCTGGGCGATGCCGACACCGGGGGCGACGACAACTACGAGGCCAAACTCGCCATCCTGCGCGAGGACCCGGTGCCGGTCGTCTCCTTCACCTTCGGCTGCCCCGAGCGCACCGTCATCGACGCGTTCGCGAAGGTCGGCACGTACACGATCGTCACGGTGACGACACCCCAGGAGGCGCAGGCCGCGCAGTGGGCGGGGGCGGACGCGGTGTGTGTGCAGGGCATCGAGGCCGGCGGCCACCAGGGCACCTACCGCGACGACCCGCAGGCGGGCGGCGCCGGCCTCGGACTGCTCGCCCTGATCACCCTCGTACGCGAGAGCGTCCAGCTGCCGATCGTCGCGGCCGGCGGCCTGATGCGCGGCGCGCAGATCGCGGCGGTGCTCGCGGCGGGCGCGGACGCGGCGCAACTGGGCACGGCGTTCCTGGCGTGCCCCGAGTCGGGCGCCAACGTCCTGCACAAGCAGGCCCTGACCAACCCCCTCTTCGTGCGTACGGAGGTGACGCGGGCGTTCTCCGGACGGCCCGCCCGGGGCCTGGTCAACCGTTTCATGCGCGAGCACGGCCCGTACGCCCCCGCCGCCTACCCGCAGGTGCACCAGCTCACCTCAGGCCTGCGCAAGGCCGCCGCCGCGGCCGGCGACCCCCAGGGAATGGCGCTCTGGGCGGGCCAGGGCCACCGCCTGGCCCGCGAACTCCCGGCGGCCCGCCTCGTGGAGCTCCTGGTCGGTGAACTCGACGACGCAGCAGCCCAGTTGACCGCGAACCTGCAACAGATGAAGAACAAGAGGAGCACGTCATGACCGCCCCGGTCTTCGTAGTCGACACGGTGCCGGGCGGCGGCGCGTACGTCCTGGACGGCCCGGAGGGACGGCACGCCGTCTCCGTCAAGCGGCTGCGCCCCGACGAGGAGGTCACCCTCACCGACGGTGCCGGGAACCGGGCGGACGCGGTCGTCGTGGCCGCCGAGGGCAAGGACCGCCTGACCGTACGGATCACCGCGTGCGTGAGCGAGCCCGAGCCCGAGGTACGCATCACCGTGGTGCAGGCGCTGCCCAAGGGCGACCGGGGCGAGGTCGCCGTGGAGACGATGACCGAGACCGGCGTCGACGCGATCGTGCCGTGGCAGGCCGGTCGCTGCATCACCCAGTGGAAGGGCGAGCGCGGCGCCAAGTCCCTTGCCAAATGGCGCAGTACGGCCCGCGAGGCGGGCAAGCAGTCACGCCGCGTCCGCTTCCCCGAGGTGCGGGAGGCCCTGACCACGAAGCAGGTCGCGGCCCTGCTGGCCGAGGCCGACCTGGCGGTCGTCCTGCACGAGGACCCCCATGTCGCATCGGCTGCCCTGGCCACGGCGGAGCTCCCCACCGTCGGCGAGATCGTCCTGGTGGTGGGCCCCGAGGGCGGTGTCTCCCCGGACGAACTGGCCACCTTCGCCGCGGCCGGCGCGACGCCGCACCGCCTGGGGAGCAGCGTGCTGCGCACGTCGACGGCGGGCACGGTGGCGGCGGCGGTGCTGATGTCGAGAACGGGCCGCTGGTCCTGACCCCGCACCCCCGCCGCCCAGGAGGCCGGGGGCGTGCACCGGGATGGCGTGGCGTACCGTACGCGCCCCGAATGCGGCCGGGATGGCCGCGAGAGGGCTTCCGCCCCCGGGGCCGCGGTGGCACCCTGACGACCATGGGGGCCAAGAGGTCACACCGCATCACGCGCCGCGCCGCACTCGCGCCGGCCGCGCTCGTACCCGCCCTCGCCCTCGCCGTCGCAGGCCTCACCGCCTGCGACCCCGTCGGCGGGCTCAACTCCGCCGCCGTCGCGCTGACCACGGACCAGGCCGCGACCACCGAGCTGGAGCACCACCACGTCGACATCAAGTGGCTGACCTGCAACGCCGACCTCAACCGCGGGGCGAGCGCGACGCCTTCGGCCGCCACCACGAAGGACGTCGCCGATGTGAACTGCCAGGGCGAGACCAAGGACGGCAGGGCGATCACCGTCAAGGGGAAGGTCACGCAGGAGGTCGAGGGCCGCTGCGTGAAGGGCGACCTGACGGCCAAGGTCGCCGGGAAGACCGTCTTCCGCTCCTCCGTCCTGGGCAACTGCGAGGCCCCCGCCCCCACCGGCCCCGCGACCTTCCACCCGGGCGGCGCCACCCCCACGGCCACGGTCACAGTGACGGTGACGGTGACGGCCACCGTGACCGTCACGGAGTCCTTCCGCGGCAAGTAGGCCGCGGCAGGTAGTCCACGGCAAGTAGTCCACCGCCCCTGGTCCACCGCCGCGCGGTGAACCGGAGTCGAAGTGCCGCGCTCCCGCGCCCCCTCCCGAACGCGTTGAGTAGCATGCGGTTACCTGATCAACGCGACCAAGGAGGACCGGACCGTGGCCGGAGAGCCGCAGGCCGACTGCCTGTTCTGCAAAATCGTCTCGGGCGACGTCCCGGCGACCGTCGTGCGCGAGACCGAGACCACGGTGGCGTTCCGGGACATCAACCCCCAGGCCCCCACGCACGTCCTGGTCATCCCCAAGGTCCACCACCCCGACGCCGCCTCGCTCGCGGCCGCCGAACCGGCGATCCTCGCGGACGTCGTACGGGAGGCCGGCGAGGTCGCCCGTGCGGAGGGCGCCGACCGGAGCGGCTACCGGCTGGTGTTCAACACCGGCAGTGGCGCGGGCCAGACCGTCTTCCACGCGCACGTGCACGTCCTGGGCGGCCGCGGCCTCCAGTGGCCGCCCGGATAGCGACCCGCACCGCCGCCCCGACGACCCGCACCGCCCCGACGACCCGCACCGCCCCGGCGACCCGCACAGCAAGGCAACTCACCGTGTCCGTACGTGAATTGGTGGTGCTCGGCACCGCGAGTCAGGTCCCCACCCGGCACCGCAATCACAACGGCTACCTGCTGCGCTGGGACGGCGAGGGCATCCTCTTCGACCCCGGCGAGGGCACACAGCGCCAGATGCTGCGCGCCGGGGTCGCCGCGCACGACATCAACCGGATCTGCGTCACGCACTTCCACGGCGACCACTCGCTGGGCCTGGCCGGGGTGATCCAGCGGATCAACCTCGACCGGGTCCCGCACCCCGTCACCGCGCACTACCCGCTCAGCGGCGAGCACTTCTTCGAGCGGCTGCGGTACGCCACCGCCTACCGCGAGTCGGTCCCGCTCGGCCAGGAGCCGGTCGCGGGGGACGGCGCGGTGCTGGCCACGACGGCCGCGTACACCCTGGACGCCCTCCGCCTGTCGCACCCCGTCGAGTCGTACGGCTACCGCCTCGTCGAACCCGACGGCCGCCGCATGCTGCCCGAACTGCTCACCGAGCACGGAGTCAAGGGCCCCGATGTGGGGCGTCTGCAGCGCGAGGGCGAGCTGAACGGCGTCACCCTCGACGACGTCAGCGAGGTCCGGCGCGGGCAGCGGTTCGCGTTCGTCATGGACACCCGCATGTGCGAGGGCGTACGCGAACTGGCGGACGGCTGCGACATGCTGGTCATCGAGTCGACGTTCCTGGACGGTGACGTCCAACTCGCCAAGGATCACGGCCACTTGACGGCAGGTCAGGCAGCCGCGGTGGCCCGTGACGCGGGCGTACGCCATCTGGTCCTCACCCACTTCTCGCAACGGTACGCGGACCCTGAGGAGTTCGAACGGCAGGCCCGCGCCGCCGGGTACGCGGGCGAACTGACCGTCGCTGCCGACCTGATGCGCGTCCCCGTACCCAAACGCGCGGCGTGAGACCCCGCCCGGCCCAGGCCCCTCCTTCCCCCTGCACGTACAAGCACCACCGCTAGGAATCCCCCCATGCTCATCCCCAAGCCCGCCCCCGCCCCCATCCCCAAGGCCGAACTCCACCTGCACATCGAAGGGACCCTCGAACCCGAGCTGGCCTTCGAACTCGCGGCGCGCAACGGCGTCGAGCTGCCGTACGCCGACACCGAGGAGCTGCGCAAGGCGTACCTCTTCGACGACCTCCAGTCCTTCCTGAACCTGTACTACTCGCTGATGCGGGTCCTGCGTACCGAGGACGACTTCGCGGCGCTCGCCGACGCGTATCTGTCCCGGGCCGCGGCGCAGGGCGTGCGGCACGCCGAGATCTTCTTCGATCCGCAGGCACACATCGCGCGGGGCGTGGCGATGGGTACGGTCGTGAACGGCCTGGGGCGGGCCCTGTCGACGAGCGAGGAACGCCACGGGATCTCCACCCGGCTCATCATGTGCTTCCTGCGGGACGAGTCGGCGGAGTCGGCACTGCTCACACTGGAGGCGGCGCGCCCGTACCTGGACCGCATCACGGGCATCGGCCTCGACTCGGCGGAGGTCGGCCATCCGCCGGCCAAGTTCCGCGAGGTGTACGAGGCCGCGGCCGCCCTCGGGCTGCGGCGGGTCGCGCACGCGGGCGAGGAGGGGCCGCCGGCGTACATCACCGAGGCGCTGGACGTGCTCGGCGTGGAGCGCGTCGACCACGGTCTGCGCGCCCTGGAGGACCCGGACCTGGTGGCCCGCCTGGTCCGGGACCGCATTCCGCTGACGCTCTGCCCGCTGTCGAACGTACGGCTGCGGGCGGTCGAGGAGCTGGCGCGGCATCCGCTGGCCGCGATGATGGACGCGGGGCTCGTGTGCACGGTGAACTCCGACGACCCGGCGTACTTCGGGGGATACGTGGACGATACGTTCCAGGCGGTGGAGCGGGCGCTGGGGCTCACCCCGGACCGGCTCCGGGAGCTGGCCCGGAACTCCTTCGAAGCGGCGTTCCTCGACGACGACGAGCCGCGGCGGGCGCGGTACCTGGCGGAGGTCGACTCCTACGACTTCCCGCAGCCGTAACCCCGGGGCTCCGCCCCGACCCGGCGGGGTCGCTCGGCTGCGCCGGGGCCGGGTTCGGGCCGGGGGTCGGAAGGACTAGGACGCCAGGACCTTGCGGCGTCGCCTCGCCCGCGAGGGGATCGGAATCTCCGCAACCTCCTGCTCCGGCACCCCGATCTGCGGCAGCAGCGCCGCGGACGCCCCGCCGCGCCCCGCGACCACCGCCGCCGGCATACCGCCCCGGCGCCGGATCGACCCCGGCACCAGCGGCCGCCCGGACGTGTGCACCGCCACCGCGCTCAGCGGCGCCGCGATGAGCAGCAGCAGCGCACACAGCACGAACCCCATGCCGCGGTACCCCGCGTACTGGGAGAGCAGGCTGCCGGTGAGCGGCCCGCAGGCCACGCCGAGCGAGGACGCCGACCCGGCCAGGACCGCCCAGCGGCCGTGCGGGTCGAGCGAGGCCGAGAGCCCGATGAGGTAGGACAGGACCACCGGGTAGAAGACGTTCCACAGGATCTCGCCGCTCGCGAAGGAGACGAGGCCCCGTGCGGACGAACTCGCCACGATGCACCCGGCGATGATCGCCGTACCCACTCCGATCGGCACCGCCCGCCCGAGCCGCGCACCGAGCGCACCCGCGCCCAGCACACCGAGCAGCCCCGCGCCGAGCCCGGCCGCGAAGACCATGCCGACGGTGACTTCGCTGAGGCCGGCCTGGGTGAGCCCGATCCGCCCGCTGACGCCCCACAGCGCGTTCTGCGCCAGGGACCAGCAGAGCATCGTCGCGGCGAGGACCGTACCGGAGCGCCGGTGCGGCAGCCGAACTCCGGGCGTCGCAGCCGTAGCCGCAGTCGCCGCCGCAGCGCCCTCGACCGCCCGGCCCGAGCCGGACCCGACCGGGAGCCACCGCGTCGCGGGCCACACCAGCGCCGCCACGGCCGCGATCGCGGCGAGCGGGATTGCGTGGCCGCCGCCGAGGTGAGGGATGGTCAGGTAGAGCGCGCCGGCCGTCGCGGAGACGGAGAGCAGGCCGAGCGCGGAGGCACGGTGCGGATCGCGCTGGGCGGCGATGCCGGCCGCCGCGACCGCCGTGGCCGTGCCGGAGCCGAGCCCGCCGACGACCGCGCCGGCCACGACGAGCGGGAGCAGGGTGGTGAGGGCGGCGGCCCCGTACCCGGTGATCGCGAGGAGCAGTCCGAGTCTGGCGAGCCGGCGTGGCCCGTGCCGCTCGACCCGGGAGGCGAGCGTGAAACCGGCGGTCGCCGAGCTCAACAGCAGGGTGGAGCCGACGAGTCCGGCTTCTGCGGGGGAGAGTCCGAGGCCGGCCGAGAGACGGCCGACGACGGTGGGAAGGAGGTACGCGGCGAGGTAACCGGCGGTGAAGACGGCGACCAGCGGCCAGGCGGCACGAGGGCGTGCGGACATGGGCGTTCCAAGGAACAGTGCCCGTGGGGCAGGGAGGTCAAAGAGGGGGGATGCGCCCGGTGTTGTACGGGAACGCGGGCCCAATTTGTATCAAGCGCCCCGACTGCGCGAAAAGCTGGGACGGCGTGATCTGGATCACGTTTCGTTTGGCCTGCGATGTGTCGGGTAAAAGCGCGAATTCCGTTCGGGAGGAAGGGGTTTGGGGTCACCCCGGGCGCGTGGAGCCTTGACGCTCCTTCGTTCACATATCTAGTCTCAATTTTCATTAATGGACGGGCTACTGCGAAGAAGGTTGGACCGTGCGGGGAGCAGAGGGAGCAGAGGGATCACTGGGAGCAACCGGAGCGCGCGGAGCGCAGCCGCGGCGGATCGCCGAGGTGCGGCTCACCCCCGTCCTCGTCGCCGACCCCCCGCTCCTCAACGTCCAGGGCGTACATCAGCCGTACACGCCCCGTCTCATCGTCGAGATCGTCACGGCCGACGGCGTCACCGGAATCGGCGAGACGTACGGCGATACGAAGTACCTCGAACTCGCCCGGCCCTACGCCGACGCCCTGCCCGGCCACGACATCGCCGACCTCAACGGTTTGTTCACACTGATGAACGCCATCGTGGTCGACGACTCCCGGGTCGACGACGCGGTCGACGTCGGCGGGCTGCGCGGCGCCCAGACCGCCGACAAGCTGCGCCTGTCCGTCGTCTCCGCCTTCGAGGTCGCCTGCCTGGACGCGCTCGGCAAGATCCAGGGCGTACCGGTCCACACCCTGCTCGGCGGCAAGGTCCGCTCCACCGTGGAGTACAGCGCCTACCTCTTCTACCGCTGGGCCGAACACCCGGGCGGGGCGGGCGAGAAGGACGACTGGGGCGCGGCCCTCGACCCCGCCGGGATCGTCGAGCAGGCCCGCCGCTTCGTGCGCGCGTACGGCTTCCGCTCCTTCAAGCTCAAGGGCGGCGTCTTCCCGCCCGCGCAGGAGGTCGCCGCGGTCCGGGCCCTCGCCGCCGCCTTCCCCGGCCACCCCCTCCGGCTCGACCCCAACGGCGGCTGGAGCCCCCAGACCTCGCTGCGGGTCGCGGCCGATCTCGCGGACGTACTGGAGTACCTGGAGGACCCGGCGCCGGGCACGGCCGCCATGGCCGAGGTCTCCCGGGGCACGGCGGTGCCGCTCGCCACCAACATGTGCGTGACGACGTTCCCCGAGATCCGCGAGGCGTTCCTGACCGACGCCGTCCAGGTCGTCCTGACCGACCACCACTACTGGGGCGGACTGCGCAACACCCGTGAACTCGCCGCGATCTGCCGGGTGTTCGGGGTCGGCCTGTCCATGCACTCCAATACGCACCTGGGGATCAGCCTCGCCGCGATGACCCACGTCGCCGCGACCGTCCCCAACCTCGACTACGCCTGCGACAGCCACTACCCATGGCAGACCGAGGAGGTGATCACCGCCCGGCACACGTTCCGCGCAGGGCAGCTGACCGTGTCGGACGCGCCCGGCCTCGGCGTCGACCTCGACCGCACCGAACTGGCCCGGCTGCACCGGCGCTGGCTCGACGACGACGGCGCCCTGCGCGACCGCGACGACGCCGCCGCGATGCGCCGGGCGCCGGAGCACGCGCAGTGGACGGTTCCGGCGCTGCCGCGCTGGTAGCGGGGGGTTGTTCGCGTCCATCGGGCAGACTGGCCAGATCTGTACGCGAACGGAGAGCCCGCCGTGACGACACCACCCAGCAGAGAGCAGCCGCCGCACCCCGAGCACCACGAGCCCCAGCGCCCCTGCCGGGACGGCTCGCCCGACCCCGCCGAACGCAGCCCCCGGCGCCACACCTCGGCCGCCGAACCGCGCCGGCCCGCCGCCCTGGACCCGCTCGACGGGCTCCGCGACCCCCACGACCCGCCCTGCGACGTCTTCCTCACCGGCACGGTCTTCCTCGACATCATCTTCACCGGGCTCGACTCGGCGCCGGTGCGCGGCACCGAGTCCTGGGCGCGCGGCATGGGTTCGAGCCCGGGCGGCGTCGCCAACATGGCGACCGCGCTCGCCCGCCTCGGCCTGCACACCTCCCTAGCGGCCGCCTTCGGCGACGACCACTACGGCGACTACTGCTGGGACGCGCTGGAACAGGGCGAGGGCATCGACCTGTCGCCGTCGCACACCGTGCCCGGCTGGCACTCGCCGGTCACCGTCTCGATGGCGTACGAGGGCGAACGCACCATGGTCACCCACGGCCACGAAGCGCCCCACGAACTGTCCGCGCCCAACTGCCCGCCCCGGGCCCGCGCCGCCATCGCCTCCCTCGTGCCGGGGCGCCGCGAGGGCTGGATCGCGGACGCGGCACGCTCCGGCGCCCGCATCTTCGCGGACGTCGGCTGGGACGACACCGGCCGCTGGGACCTCGCCGGGCTCGAAGAACTCGCCCACTGCGAGGCGTTCCTGCCCAACGCGGCCGAGGCGATGCGCTACACCCGCACCGACTGCCCCCGGGCCGCGGCCCGCGCGCTCGCCGAGAAGGTGCCGCTCGCGGTGGTGACCCTGGGGTCGGAGGGCGCGTACGCGGTGGACGGCGCGACGGGCGAGACGGCGGACGTCCCCGCCATCGCGGTGGAGGCCCTCGATCCCACCGGCGCGGGCGACGTCTTCGTGGCGGGCTTCGTCACCGGCACCCTCGCCGGCTGGCCGCTCGCCGACCGCCTCGCCTTCGCGGGGCTCACCGCGGCCCTGTCGGTCCAGGAGTTCGGCGGCTCCCTCTCGGCACCGGGATGGGCGGAGATCGCGAGCTGGTGGGAGCGGGTGCGCACCCTGGAGAACCAGGACCCGGCGGCCCTGCGCCGCTACGCCTTCCTGACCGACCTTCTCCCGGGCGCAGCCCGAACCTGGCCCCTGCGCCGAGCCCTCCCCACCCTGGGCTTCCGCCCCCCGACCTGACGCCCCCGGGAATCAGCCGACCCGGGGGCTCGGGGCCCCCGGCGGGCCGGGCGCAGGAGGGCCGGGGGACACCTGGGGTGGAAAACCCCTCGGCCGCATGCGCGGCAAGTCGTACGCTTGGTATTCCAGAGGCTCTCGAGCAGCGAGGACCCTGCAACGGGAGGTATGTGCAGGCCCCACGGCCGGCCCATGACGCAGACACCCACACACCCGCAGGCGCACGCCCACATCACCATCCCGGCCAAGCACCCCATGGTGACCGTCCTGGGTTCGAGCGATTCCCTGCTGCGCGTGATCGAGAAGGCCTTCCCGTCGGCCGACATTCACGTACGGGGCAACGAGATCAGCGCGGTGGGAGACGCGACGGAAGTCGCCCTCATCCAGCGACTGTTCGACGAGATGTTGCTGGTGCTCCGCACCGGACAGCCGATGACGGAGGACGCAGTGGAACGCTCGGTCGCCATGCTCCGCGCGAATGGCAACGCGGCGAACGGGGACGGACACGGTGAGACACCCGCCGAGGTGCTCACCCAGAACATCCTCTCCAACCGCGGCCGCACCATCCGCCCCAAGACGCT
This sequence comes from Streptomyces sp. NPDC048361, assembly GCF_040651795.1. Taxonomy (NCBI): domain Bacteria; kingdom Bacillati; phylum Actinomycetota; class Actinomycetes; order Kitasatosporales; family Streptomycetaceae; genus Streptomyces; species Streptomyces sp. NPDC048361. The sequence continues at coordinate 158,691 of NZ_JBEZKW010000006.1, read as the reverse complement.
CAACCAGAAGCGGTACGTCGACGCGATCGACAAGCACACGATCGTCTTCGGCATCGGCCCCGCCGGCACCGGCAAGACGTACCTCGCCATGGCGAAGGCGGTCCAGGCCCTGCAGTCCAAGCAGGTCACCCGGATCATCCTGACCCGGCCCGCCGTGGAGGCCGGCGAGCGCCTCGGCTTCCTGCCCGGCACGCTCTACGAGAAGATCGACCCGTACCTGCGGCCGCTGTACGACGCCCTGCACGACATGCTCGACCCGGAATCGATCCCCCGCCTGATGGCGGCTGGAACGATCGAGGTCGCCCCGCTGGCGTACATGAGGGGCCGCACCCTCAACGATGCGTTCATCATCCTCGACGAGGCGCAGAACACCAGCGCCGAGCAGATGAAGATGTTCCTGACCCGGCTCGGGTTCGACTCGAAGATCGTCATCACCGGTGACGTCACCCAGGTCGACCTGCCCAGCGGCACCAAGAGCGGTCTGCGCCAGGTCCAGGACATCCTGGAGGGCGTCGATGACGTGCACTTCTCCCGGCTCACCTCGCAGGATGTCGTACGGCACAAGCTCGTCGGCCGTATCGTCGACGCGTACGAGCAGTACGACAGCCGCCAGGACCAGGACGGTCGGCGCGGCCGAAACGGGAAGTAGAGCAGAGCGCACCATGTCGATCGACGTCAACAACGAGTCCGGAACCGAGGTCGACGAGCAGGCGATCCTCGACATCGCCCGCTACGCCCTCACACGGATGCGGATCCACCCGCTCTCCGAACTCTCGGTGATCGTCGTGGACGCCGAGGCCATGGAACAGCTGCACATCCAGTGGATGGACCTGCCGGGCCCCACCGACGTCATGTCCTTCCCGATGGATGAGCTGCGGCCGCCCGCGAAGGACGACGACGCGGAACCCCCGCAGGGGCTCCTCGGCGACATCGTGCTCTGCCCCGAAGTCGCCAAGCAGCAGGGCGAGGACGCCGAGACGCAGCACTCCATGGACGAGGAGCTCCAGCTCCTCACCGTCCACGGGGTGCTGCACCTGCTCGGCTACGACCACGAGGAGCCGGACGAGAAGGCCGAGATGTTCGGCCTCCAGGCGGCCATCGTCGACGGCTGGCGAGCGGAGAAGGGCCTGACCGGTCCCTCCCCGGCGCCGACCGTCTCATGACCGGGCAGCTCATCGCCGGTGCCGTCGCGCTGGTCGTCGTCGCCTGGCTCGCCGCCTGCGCCGAGGCCGGCCTCGCCCGCATCTCCTCCTTCCGCGCCGCCGAGGCGGTCCGCACCGGCCGGCGCGGCAGCGCCAAGCTCGCGCAGATCGCCACCGACCCCACGCGCTATCTGAACGTGGCGCTGCTCGTGCGGGTCGCCTGCGAGATGGCGGCCGGCGTCCTCGTCACGTACGTCTGCCTCGACGAGTTCAGCCAGACGTGGGCGGCGCTGCTCGTCGCCATCGCGGTGATGGTGCTCGTCAGCTACGTCGCCGTCGGCGTCTCGCCCCGCACCATCGGCCGCCAGCACCCCCTGAACACCGCGACGGCCGCTGCGTACGTGCTGCTGCCGCTGGCCAGGATCATGGGGCCGATCCCGCAGCTCCTGATCCTGCTCGGCAACGCGCTCACCCCCGGAAAGGGCTTCCGCAAGGGCCCGTTCGCCTCCGAGGCGGAGCTGCGTGCGATGGTCGACCTCGCCGAGGCGGAGTCCTTGATCGAGGACGACGAGCGCCGCATGGTGCACTCGGTGTTCGAGCTCGGCGACACCCTGGTGCGCGAGGTCATGGTGCCGCGCACCGACCTCGTCTGCATCGAGCGCTACAAGACGATCCGCCAGGCCCTCACCCTCGCCCTGCGCTCCGGGTTCTCGCGGATCCCGGTGACCGGCGAGAACGAGGACGACATCGTCGGGATCGTCTATCTGAAGGACCTGGTCCGCAAGACGCACATCAACCGGGACTCCGAGGCCGACCTCGTCTCCACCGCGATGCGGCCCGCCGCGTTCGTGCCCGACACCAAGAACGCGGGCGACCTGCTGCGCGAGATGCAGCAGCAGCGCAGCCACGTCGCGGTCGTCATCGACGAGTACGGCGGCACCGCCGGCATCGTCACCATCGAGGACATCCTGGAGGAGATCGTCGGCGAGATCACCGACGAGTACGACCGCGAACTGCCGCCGGTCACCGAGCTGGAGGACGGCTGCTTCCGCGTCACCGCCCGGCTCGACATCGGTGACCTGGGCGAACTGTTCGGGTTCGACGAGTTCGACGACGAGGACGTGGAGACGGTGGGCGGGCTGCTCGCCAAGTCGCTCGGCCGGGTGCCCATCGCGGGCGCCACGGCCGTGGTGGAGCTGCCCGACGCGCGCCGGCTGCGGCTCACCGCCGAATCACCGGCCGGCCGCCGCAACAAGATCGTCACCGTGCTCGTGGAGCCGTCCAAGGACGACGAGGAGGGAGCGGCATGACACCGAAGCAACTGCGAGCGTTCTGCCTGGAGTTCAACGCCGCGACCGAGGAGTTCCCGTTCAACCCGGAGACCTCGGTCTTCAAGGTGCTCGGCAAGGTCTTCGCGCTCACCGCGCTCGACTCCACCCCACTCACCGTCAACCTCAAGTGCGACCCCGACGACGCGGTCCGGCTGCGCGAGGAACACCCCGCGATCGTGCCGGGCTGGCACATGAACAAGCGGCACTGGAACACCGTCGACGTGGCGGGGCTCCCGGACCGGATGGTCCGGGAGCTCATCGAGGACTCGTACGACCTGGTGGTGGCCGGTCTGCCGAAGTCGGAGCGACTCCGGCTCGACCGGGCCTGAGCGGCGGGGCGCCGGGCCGCGCCGGACGGCTCGGGCCCTGGCCTGTGTGGCCCGGGCCGGCCTGGCCTGGCCGGCCCGGTCCGGTCCGGTTCGGCCCGGCCTCGGGGGCCACTAGGCCTTCCTGCGGGCGACGCCGAGTCCGACCGCGACCAGGGCCGCCGCCGCGATCACGACACCCGCGTCGATCGCGAGCACCGTACGCACCCCGTCGAACAGCGAGCCCTGCGTGGTGGCGAGCACCCCGAGCAGCGGGATGCCGACGGTGAGGCCGACCTGCTGGGTGGTGGTGACGAGGCCGGTCGCCAGGCCCTGCTCCTCGTCGGGGACGCCGCTGGTCACGGTCACGCCGTACGAGATGATCGCGCCGAGGTGGCACATGCTGGCCAGCGAGACGGCGACGGTGACGAGCAGGGCGCCCGAGTGGGCGCCGAGGCCGAGCAGGGCCGCGATGAACGTGCCCTGGCCGAGCAGCGAGCCGGCCAGGACCCGCCGGGAGCCGAAGCGGCCGATGAACCGGGCGGCGTACGTACCGGCGAGGGCCGACGCGACGCCCTGGATGCCGAAGATGAGACCGGTCTCGAAGGACGAAAGACCCAGGGTCTCCTGCAGGTAGAGGGTCAGGACGAAGATGACCGTCGACATCATCGAGAAGGTGACGAGGCCGCCCACGTTGCCCCACGCCACCGAGCCGCGCCGCAGCATCGGCAGCGAGACCAGCGGCGCCGACGCCTTCGACTCGACGACGACGAACGCGGCGAGCAGGGCGAGGCCCACGACCAGGGTGCCCCACACGTCCGGGCCGCCGAAGCCGCGCTGGGCCGCCGTCGACAGGGAGTAGATCAGCGCGAGCAGACCGCCGGTGACGGTGATGGCGCCGGGCACGTCAAGGCGCGGCCGCTCGGGGGTGCGGGACTCGGGCAGCAGCCCGGGGGCGAGGACCAGGACGACCGCCGCGAACGCGACGAGCAGGCCCATCGTGGAGCGCCAGCCGAGGGTGTCGGTCATGACGCCGCCGAGCACCATGCCGATGGTGAAGCCGAGCGAGAGCAGCGTGCCGGAGATGCCGAGCGCCTTGTCGCGCTGCGGGCCCTCGGGGAACGTCGTGGTCAGCAGGGACATGCCGGTCGGCACGATGACGGCCGCGCCGAGACCTTGCAGGGCGCGCCCGGTCAGGAACGCCGCCGGGTCCCAGGCGAGGGTGGCGAGCAGCGAGGCCGCGCCGAACAGGGCGAGACCCGTCAGGAACAGCTTCTTGCGGCCGAAGAGGTCGGCTATGCGGCCGAACAGGAGCAGGAAACCGCCCGACGGCAGCGCGAAGGCAGTGACGGCCCACTGGAGGGCGGACCGGCTCAGGCCCAGGTCCTTGCCGAGGGCCGGCAGCGCCACGTTCAGTACGGAGAAGTCGAGCGCCACCATGAACTGGGCGGCGCACAGCACGAAGAGGACCAGCTTGGCCCGGCCGCTGAGGCGGGCGTCCGCGGGGGAGCCGGGTGCCGAGGAGTTGCGTGCCGGGGTGGAGGGTGCCGGGGTGGAGGGTGCCGGGGTGGAGGAAGCCGGGGTGGAGGGGGCCGCGGTCTCGGGCCCGGTGACTGTCGCCACTGTCGTCGTCATATCGATCGCCATGGCCCTACCTTCGCGGCCCGGGAATGCCCGTGGAGAGTGGGAACTTATCCTGTTGGTGGCACCACCAGGGAGCCGAACAGGGGGAGTTCGTGGCTACACCGATCGACAAACGGCGCCGCAGTGAGCTGCGCGAGTTCTTGATGAGCAGGCGCGCGCGGATCACGCCCACGCAGGCGGGGCTGCCCGACGGCGGGGCCCGCCGCCGCACCCCGGGGCTTCGCCGCGAGGAGGTAGCCGTGCTCGCCGGGGTCGGCGTCTCCTGGTACCAGTGGCTGGAGCAGGGCCGCGACATCACGGTCTCCCCGCAGGTACTGGACTCGGTGGGCCGGGTGCTGCAACTGACCAGCGCCGAGCGCCGCCACCTGTACGTCCTGGCCGGGCTCAACCCGCCGGCCCCGGAGGTCGACCCGGCCAACGTCGACATGTGCCACGGGCTGCAGCGCCTCATCGACGCGTGGATGCCGTTCCCCGCGCACATCATGGACGCGTACTGGAACACGGTCATGTACAACGACGCGGCCGCGCTGGTGCTCGGGATGCGCCCCGAGATCGTGCAGAACTGTCTGATCGCGTTCTTCAGCGACCCCATCTTCCGTCAGCGCGCCACGCGGTGGGAGGAGATCGCCTGCACCGTCGTCGCGCAGTTCCGGGCCGCCTGGTCGGAGCGGCCCGAGGACGAGGGGTTCCAGGCGGTCGTCGAGCAGGCCAGGGAGCTCAGCCCGGAGTTCGTGGAGCTGTGGGAGCGGCGCGACATCCAGCCCGGCGGGCAGATCTGCAAGGAGATCGAGAACCCGCTGGTCGGCGCCCTGCACGTGGAGTCGACCCAGCTGCGGATTCCGGCCCGCCCCGACCTGGTGATCGTGCTGCACACCCCGCTGCCGAACACCGACACGGCCGAGAAGCTGGAGTGGCTGACCTCGCCGGAGGGCCGGCGCGGGGCGATGTACCCGATCGCGGGCTGAGCCCCCGGCCGGCTCCGGCGGCCCGTTCCTTATGCTCGGGGCATGACACAGAGCAGCGAATCCGGCCCCCTCGACCCCGAGGACCGCAAGATCATCACGCTCGCGCGCAGCGCGCGGGCCCGCAACGGGGTGGCCGAGGGCGCGGCAGTACGCGACGAGACGGGCCGCACGTACGTGGCCGGCACGGTGGAGCTCGCCTCCCTGAAGCTGTCCGCGCTGCAGACCGCGGTGGCGATGGCCGTGGCGAGCGGGGCGGAGTCGCTGGAGGCGGCGGCGGTGGTGACGTCGGCGGTTGTTCCTGCGGAGGCGGATGTGGCGGCGGTACGGGATTTGGGCGGGCCGGGGACGCCGGTCCTCGTGGCGTCCCCGGCCGGGGAGCTGACCGGCACGTTCTGACCCCCCCCCGGGGGTTCGCCCATCCGCGCGGCGCGCTCGTCCGGGGCTCCGCCCCAGCCCCCGGCGGCGCTTGCCCACCCACCCGGGGCCAGGGGGACCCCATGACGTGCTGGGTATGCCTGTGCTGGGCACCCCGCCAAGATCAATCCCGCCAGGGGCGCGGGGAACTGCGCGAGCGACCGGGCACGGTCCGCGGGCGAGAACGGGGTGCAGCCCGGCGGGGCGGGGATGTGGCGGCCGGTACCGGGTGGCGGGGCAACGATCAACGTGGTGCCCCTTGCAATCCCACGCCGCCCGCGCATCAATGGACGGCAGTCGAAACCGACGGGCCGTCAGATCTGTGGGGCGGACCGGCACGGGGTGCAGAGCCGCAACCCCGTACCGGAGTCGGACTCCCTCCGCGCACTTGAGCGCAGCCCAGGCAGAGCCATGCCCGCACGCCCGCGCACCCGTGCACGTGGGCCCCGGGGCTGCCGCGCGGTCGTGGGTCGATGACGCGGCAGACGTCCAACTCCCTGTCATGGGAAGGGGAATCATGCGTAAGAACACCAGCAGGCCGGTCGCGCGGGCCGCACTCGCCGTGGGAGCGGTGGCCGCCGCAGGCCTCGCGTTCGCGCCGAGCGCCGCCGCCGTCACGCCGACCACGGCGACCGCCACGTACGACTGTGGGACCTGGGGCGGCGGTGGCGCGACGCTCACCGCGACCCAGAGCGGTACGGCCGCGACCATCACGCTGACCTCGGCCGTCACCACCCCGATCGCCGTCGGCGCCAACCAGATCAGCGCGAACCTGACCCTCGCCAAGACCGGCGGCGGCACCAGGGTGTTCAGCGGCAAGGCCAACCCGGCTCTCTCGGCGGGCAGTTCGGTCAAGATCGGTCCGTTGAACGGCACCGTCGCCGCCGGCGACAGCCTCAACTCCTACTTCGCCGGCACCGCCCTGAAGATGGTGATCTTCGGGATCACCGTCAACTGTGACGCGACGACCTCACAGGCGCCGGGTCCGTTCGTGTTCTGACCCGCGCCACGCAGAACGAGCCGGTGCCGTCCCGGGCGGTGCCGGCTTTCGTGTGCGCCGAGCCCCGCCGAGCCCGCCGTGAGCGGCGCAAACTGCCCCGAACTGCCGTGCGCAGGCCGGATCTTGACAGTAGCTGATGGGTCATCAGTTGATGCGCCGGGATTCCATTGACTTCTTTTCGCGCCGAGCCGTCAATGGCCCCCTGCCGGCGCAGCCGAGCCGCGCTGTGCCACTTCAGGAAGGGGGGCACGCCCATGTCGCTCCGTCGAAGACGGCGTCTGGCCGCCGTATTGGGGGCGGTCGCACTCGCCGCGGGGACCGGCGCGCTCGCCGCACCCGCGAGCGCACTGGCCGCGACACCCGTCGACTTCGCCACGCACTGCATCCCGCCGGCCATCGCCGGCATCCCGCCCATCGACGGCACCACCAACGCGACCATCGCCGTCGACAACGCGGCACCCAAGGTCGGCGACAAGGTCACCGTCACCTACACGGTGAACAAGCCCGCCGCCAGCAACCCCGTCGACATCGCCCTGCCCGCCGACATCATGACCCCCACCGGCAAGGTCGTCCTCGCGGGCGCCCAGACCGGCACCGTGGATGTCACCGGCCCCAAGAAGAACGCCCCGGTGCCCGGCAAGGGCGCGTTCCCGGCGTTCTCCATGAGCGGCAGCTTCACCGCCACCAAGGCCGGCGCGATCACCCTGTCGCCCGGCGACTACAACATCCACACCAGCTACATCATGGAGCTGGACACCCCCTGCACCGTCACCAACCCGCCCGCGCCCGTCTCCGAGACGGTCAACGCCACGGACGGCGGCGGCCAGGTCAACGAGCGTGCCATCACCGCCGACCCCGCCTCCGGCAACGCCGGCGACCGCACCACCGTCACCGGGTCCAAGTTCACCCCGAACGCGGACGTCACCGTCGCCGGCTGGAACGGCACCGCCACCACCGCCGACAAGATCACCTTCACATCGGACGCCACCGGCGGCTTCACCGCCCGGCCCAAGATCACGGACCCGGCGACCACCGGAATCGTGGCCTACGAAGGGGCCTCCTGGGACCCGGCCAAGGGCGCCGGCCCGGTCGCGTACACGGTCAACAGCGGACCGCCGCCGACCGGACCCAGCCAGAAGCTCAACGCGGCCGTGAACGCGGGCACGTTGTCGATGTCCCAGGCCGGTGACAGCGTCGATCTGAGCGCGGTCGACTTCGGCAAGGGCGGCGCCTCCACCGGCGATCTGAACACGGTGACGGTCCAGGACTTCCGCGGCGGCCCCGCGGGCTGGTCCCTGACCGGCAAGGTCACCGACTTCACCGGCCCCGGCGGCTCCATCGACGCGGGCAGGCTCGGCTGGACTCCCGCCTGCACCGCCAAGGCCGGCTCCCCGTCCGTGTGCGCCGCGGGCTCGGCCGGAAGTGTGGGCAGCGCGGGCGCCACCCTCGCCTCCGCCCCGAACGCGGCGCTCACCGGCGGCGAGTTCACCGTCGACGCGAAGCTCTCGCTCGACGTGCCGGCGTTCACCCCGCCCGGAACCTACAGCGGCGTACTGACCCTCACGCTCACCTAGGGCCCCTTGCCTGTCTCAGGCCCGTGCATCCCCTGTATCCGCTGTATCCGCTGTATCCGCCCGTGGGCCGGGCGCGCACCCGGCCGGCCCACCCCCGTCCCCGGGAGTCCCGCACCGTGCGCAAGCCGTCCGCACTCCTCCTGGCCGCCGCCGTCCTGCTGAACGCCATCCTCCTGAACGCCGTGCTCGCCCTGCTCGCCGCGCCCCCGGCGCACGCCGCCGACAACGGCAACTGGTCGGTGTTCCCCGCGAGTTCGGGCTCGGCTCAGCGTCCCTACTTCTACCTCTCGGCCACCCCGGGGACCACCCTCGACGACAAGGTGACCGTCACCAACAAGACGGCGGCGCCACTGACGTTCCGGCTGTACGGGGCCGACGCGTACAACACCGAGCGTGACGGCGGGTTCGCCGTGCGCACCGAGAAGGAGAAGCAGACCGGGGTGGGCGCGTGGGTGAAGCCCGCGCGGGGCACGGTCACCGTGCCGGCCCGCTCCTCGCTCACCGTGCCCTTCACCCTCACCGTGCCGGACGACGCCGAGCCCGGCGACCACGTCGGCGCCCTGGTCGCGCTCGACGACCGGATCGCACCGGGGCCGGCCGGGAGCGGCAAGGTCGCCGTCGGTATCCAGCAGGCCGTGGGCGCCCGGGTCTATCTCCGGGTCGGCGGCCCCACCGTGCCCGCCCTCGCCGTCGAGCGCGTCTCGCTCTCCCAGCACCGGCCCCTGGTGCCCGGAGTCGGCGAGAGCCGCACCGACATCACGTACACGTTGCACAACCGGGGCAACGTCACGCTCAACCCGAAGGTCGACCTCGGCGCGACGGGGCTCTTCGGCCGTACGCTGCTCAGCCGCCGCGGCCTCACCAAGGTCCCCTCCGAGCTGCTGCCCGGACAGCGGGTCACACTCACCGAGGCATGGCACGGATCGCCCCAACTCGACTGGGGCGACGTCACGTTGACGGCGACAGCGAAGGACGCGAAGGGCTCCGCGGGGGCGTCGTTCCTGGCTCTGCCCTGGCTGGCCGGAGCGGTCCTGATGGCCGCGGCCGCGGCCCTCGCCGCCTACCGGGTGGTGCGCCGCCGGAACCTTCACTCACGTACGCAGATACGACGCCCCGTTGAGGTCCAGGACCGTCCCCGACGCCCACTCGGCCGCAGGTGACGCCAGCCACAGCACGGCCGCCGCGATCTCGTCCGCCGACGCCACCCGGCCGAACGGGCTCTGGGCGCGGATCACCGCACCCTCGTCCCCGCTCAGCCGGTGCGCGACCCGCTCCGTCTCGAAGAACCCGGGTGCGACGGAGGCGACACCGATCCCGTACGGGGCGAGGTGCACGGCGAGGGACTGGCCCAGCGCGTGCACCGCGGCCTTCGTCGCCCCGTAGGCCGGATGGTCCGGCTCGCCGCGGAACGCGCCGCGCGAGCCCACGTTGACGATCCGGCCGCCCGTGCCCTGCTCGATCATGCGGTGCGCGGCGAGGTGGCTGAGGTTCGCCGTCGCGAGGAGGTTGACCGACACATGGCTCTGCCAGGCGGCCGCCCAGTCCTCGTACGAGGTGGTGGCGAGGGGATGCGGGAGGTTCACGGCGGCGTTGTTGACCAGCACGTCGATGCCGCCGAGTCCGCCGGCCGCGGCCTCGGCGACGGTGCGCGCGCCGTCGGGGGTCGACAGGTCGCCGCCGACCAGTACGTGGCCGCTCCCCGCGAGGGAGGCCAGGGTCTGCTCGGCCTCCTCGCGCCGCGAGCCGAAGTGCGCGGCGACGGTGTCCCCCTGCGCCGCGAACCCCTGCGCGAGCGCACGGCCCAGTCCGCGGGTGGCTCCGCTGATGAGGATGCGGCGGGGGGTACGGGGGGAGGCCATGTCCATACGCCCCATGATGCCGTCCCCCTCCGACACCACCCCACGGGCCCCCTCGGCCGGTCCGACTGCTCGACACCTCAGCCTGTCCGGCGTTTGAGCACGAGCGCCCTCAAGGCGCGAACGGGGCCTGGGGCAGCGCCCCAGCAACCCCGCTTTCGTCTGCAGACCGTGCTGGGCTGTCGCGCAGTTCCCCGCGCCCCTGGTAGGCGACCCGGAGGCGTCCCGTCGGGTGTGATTAGGGGCTGGGGCGGAGCCTCAGGGGAGGGGCTGGGCGGCGGGGGGTCCGGGATCGGGGAGAATGGCGGCATGAGCGCTCGTACCCCTGCCGCTGACACCGCCGCCGAGACCACCCACCGGGCCGGCTTCGCCTGCTTCGTCGGTCGCCCCAACGCGGGCAAGTCCACTCTCACGAACGCTCTGGTCGGGCAGAAGGTGGCCATCACCTCCAACCGCCCGCAGACCACCCGGCACACCGTGCGCGGCATCGTGCACCGCCCCGACGCCCAGCTGATCCTCGTGGACACCCCCGGGCTCCACAAGCCGCGCACCCTGCTCGGCGAGCGCCTCAACGACGTGGTCCGCACCACATGGGCCGAGGTCGACGTGATCGGCTTCTGTCTGCCCGCCGACCAGAAGCTCGGCCCGGGCGACAAGTTCATCGTCAAGGAACTCGCGGGGATCAAGAAGACCCCCAAGATCGCCATCATCACCAAGACCGACCTGGTCGACTCCAAGACCCTCGCCGAACAGCTCATCGCCGTCGATCAGCTCTCCACGGAGCTCGGCTTCGAGTGGGCGCAGATCGTGCCGGTGTCCGCCGTCGGCGACGTACAGGTCAAGCTCGTCGCGGACCTGCTCATCCCGATGCTCCCCGAGAGCCCGCCGCTCTACCCCGAGGGCGACCTCACCGACGAGCCCGAGCAGGTCATGGTCGCCGAGCTGATCCGCGAGGCAGCCCTCGAAGGCGTACGGGACGAGCTGCCGCACTCCATCGCCGTCGTCGTGGAGGAGATGATTCCGCGCGAGGACCGGCCCGCCGACAAGCCGCTCCTCGACATCCACGCCAACGTCTACATCGAGCGCCCCAGCCAGAAGGGCATCATCATCGGCCCCAAGGGCAAGCGCCTCAAGGAAGTCGGCATGAAGTCCCGCAAGCACATCGAGGCGCTGCTCGGCACGCCCGTCTTCCTCGACCTCCACGTCAAGGTCGCCAAGGACTGGCAGCGCGACCCCAAACAGCTGCGCAAGCTCGGTTTCTGAGCCGGGTCGCGGGGCGGGTCAGGCGACCTTCGGGGCGCACCGCATGCCGATGTAACAGCAGGCGGTGCCGTCCTGGAGGGTGGCGAAGACGACCGGCATCCAGTCGGCGCTGTAGGCACCGGAGCCCGCCCCCGCGAACACCGTGTCCGTGACCGCCACGAGCTCCATCTCCAGCGGCGGCGAGAAGTCCTTCATGCCGCCGACGAACTCGTACACCAGGTGCTTCTTGCCGTCCCGCTCGGAGACGGTGATGACCACACCCTCGCGCTCGTACGTGCCGGTCAGCGGCGTGAAGTCCACCGCGACCGGCTCGGCGGGCGGCGCGAAGGGCGCGGGCATCCGCACACCGGCCAGCTCGTCGAGCAGCTCGGTGAACAGGTCCTCGTACAGCCGGCGCGCGTCGCCGCCGTTGGTCAGGAGCACCACCGCCACGTCGGTGCCCGGCACCACCCGCAGGAAGCCGTACTGGCCGATCGAGGCACCGTCGTGGCCGAAGCCGGGGACGCCGTTCCAGTCGTACAGGGTCCAGCCGAGGCCCCAGCCGTCGGCGTGGACGGTCCACTTGTCGGGGGAGTCGACCTCGCGGCTCTGCATCGCGGCGACGCTCGCGGGGCTCAGGATCCGGGACCCGTCGGGGGCGGTGCCGTCCGCGAGGTGCATCCGGGCGAGCCGGGCGACGTCACCGGCGCTGGCGATGACCCGGCCGTAGGGGCCGGCCGAGCGCGGCATCATGTCCCAGGCGGGCGCCGGCGCGGGGTCCTCGCCGTACTCGCCGAGGTGGCCCATCGCGGCCCGGAACGCGAGCGCCTCCTCGGGCAGCGTCATCGTGTGGCTCACGCCCAGCGGGTCGAGCACCAGATCCTTCAGGGCCTGGTCCCAGGTCGAGCCGGTGAGAACCTCGACGATCCGGCCGAGCACATTGAAGCCGAGGCTGCTGTAGGAGCAGGCGCTGCCGGGCGGGCAGTCGAGCGCGACCCCCTTGGCGGCGTCGACGTACCGCTCCAGACAGTCGTCGCCTCGACCGGAGTCGAAGGTGAAGTCGCAGGTCAGCCCGCTGGTGTGGGAGAGCAGCTGCCGAGGTGTGATGGTGCGGCTCGCCGTGTCGTCGGCGACGGTGAAGTCGGGCAGCACCGCGCGGACCGGCGCGTCCAGGTCCAGCTTCCCCGCGTCCACGAGCCGCATGACCAGCGTGGCGGTGTACGTCTTGGCGAGCGAGCCGAGCTGGAAGACCGAGTCGGTGGTGGCGGCCACGCCGGTGCGGGTGTGCAGCACACCGCTGGCCCACTCGTGGATCGTGCCGTGGGCCAGTACGGCGAGGGTGGCGCCGGGGACGTGATGGGTGCGGCGGAGTTGATCGAGCCGCGCCTGCCAGGTGTCCATGTGGACGCGCTCACCGGCGGATCCATGGACCCCCCAGGCCCCCTCGGCACGCCATTGCCCCTGCTCGTCCCAGCTCACGTTCTTCGCCATCGGATTCCCCTCCCCTGATGCGCACCCACAATGCGTACACTGTTCCCCTGTTGCGCACACTGTACGCAGGGGTCGGCGGTCGAGACAAGAAGCAGCCGCAAGCCGCCCGCCCGCCCTCCGCTCGTCCGAGGTACTCCGGGAGGCGTCAGGTCCCAACAGGGCTGCGGTGGTGGCCGGTTCGGCGGCCGGACGGTCGTCCGAGGTGTTCCAGGCGCAGGCCCCGACAGGGCTCAGGCGGCAGCCGGTTCGGCGATCAGAGCGGTGCCGACCGGACGGAAGCCGAGGCTCGCGTACATCCGGGCCACGTCCGCGTCGCCCGCCGACAGGAACACCGTCGTCGCGCCCGCCGCCCGCGCGTCCGCGACCAGGGCGGCGGTCACCGCCCGCGCGAGCCCGCGACGGCGTGCGGCGGGCAGCGTGCCCACGGCGACGATCTCGGTGACCGGGCCCACCGGGTTGTGCATCCCGGAACAGAGCGGAAGGCCGTCCTCGAAGGCGGCCGCCACCGCCGTGCGGCCCGCGCGGATCCGCTCGGCGACCTGCCCGGCGCGGCCGTCACCGGCGTGCGCGGTGATCGCGGCCGTCAGCTCGGCCCGCCCCGTCGGCCCAACTCCCGTACCCGGCGCGGCGAATGCCAGCTGGGGCGCGACGAGCGCCGCGTGCAGCAGCGGGTCGGCGGCGTCCAGGACGCGTACCAGGGGGTGAGGGCCGGCCGGGGGAGCCGCCGGGTCGAGGACCATCAGCGGATGCTCGTGCACGGCGAGCCCCGACTCCTCGACCGCCGCGCGCAGCCCCGGGCTCACCTCGGCCACCCACTCGAAGGCCTCGGGCGCACCGAGTTCGCGCTGGCGGGCCCGTACCGCGTCCACGTCGGCGGCGCTCACCGGCCCGGAAGCGCCCGGAGTGGGCCGCGCGTAGTACGGCCATCCCGCACCCTCCCGCACGAACAGGGTGAGCGGACCGAAGTCCTCGGCGCGGGCCGAACTCCTGGGCGCCGCATCGTAGTAGCGCTCCAGCGCGCCGAGCGTGCCGGGGACATCAAGAGGGGAGGGGGAAGGCGGATTCATGGTCCGCATCAAAGCAGGGCACCACCCGGCCCGCACCCGCGTTTCCGCCCGCCCGCGCCGGGCGATCGTGCGCTGCTACGCCCCTTCCTTCAACGCCCTTGTAATCAGCTCGCGTTGAGCGTCCGTGAGGCGGGGGTCGGCACAGTGCACCGTCCGGCCGTCCACGCTGATCACATAGTGGAAGCCGTCCGGAACACCGGCCACCGGCTCGGCGTTGCCTTCGTCGAGCGCCGCCTCGACCAGCGCCTCCCACGCCTCGGCATCGGGCAGGCCCGAGGTGTCGATCTCGGCCCGGCGCTCGATACCGGCGAACCCTCCTGAGCGACATACCTGGATACGCATGGCCTCTGTCTAGCAGCCGCGGCCGTCCGCGTCAGCGAATCAACCGCGGGCGCCCGCCCCGCTCAACCGAGAGCGCCCGCCCCGCTCAACCGCGAGCGCCCGCCCCGCTCAACCGCGAGCGCCCGCCCCGCTCGACCGCGAGCGCCCGCCACGCGAACCCGTCGGCGCATGTGACTGGCCGCGCAGCCGGCCGAAGAGATGGGCGCCGCGACGACCCTGGAGGGGCGGGCATGGGTGGGGCTGGAGCGGAGGGACCGGCAGGCTTGGCATAGAGTTCCCGTGCGAACAACGGGGGTTGTGCGCCCGAGTGACGGGAGCTTGGCAGTGGGCGATTCGAAGGATCTCCGGATAGTGCCCCATAAACTGACCACGCTCGCAGGCGATCTCGACGACATGCAGGACCACTTGGACCAGCAGGTGAGACGCATGGACGCCGTCGTGGACAGCATTGAAGCGGGCTGGAGCGGGCCGGCGGCGACGGCGTACCGGGAGTTTCATCGCGCCGCGGCCGAGGATGCCGTGCGCATCCGCGAAGTGATGAAGGCTTTGGAGCAGGCCGTCCGTATGAGCCGCGACGGCTTCAGCGAGCGGGAACTGGAAATACTGGAGCAGTTCCGACGGGTCCACGTCGATATCACGAGCGAAGTGGACAAGCTGTCCACCTCCAGTTCTGAGGCGCCCCCGCCCCTCGATCGGCCTCGCAGTGGGCTGGACAGTTTGTGACCCGACCGCAGCGCTCGACGACCAAGTGGGCATGCTCCTCATACGGATTCGGGGACGAGCGTCGAACTCGTAGGACAGGCCAAGCCGGTGCGACAAGGAGAATCTGTGCCGCCCAGTAATGGGGACGATCACATAGCGGTCCACTTCATGACGCTGCATCACCTCGCCGTAGAGCTGGAGGACATCCTCAACAAGCTCAACGGCAGGCTGGACGACCTGTACGACCGTGTCGCACCGGTCGTCCTCTCCTGGGAGGGCGAGGCACGGGAGATCTTCATCGACAAGCTCGACGAGTGGGATCACTCCGCTCAGGACCTTCAGGCCTCCCAGAAGTGGCTGCACGAAATCGTGACCACTGGGCACATCAACTACGCGGCGGCGCACCGAGCGGTTCTGCGGGGCTGGGGCGGGGCCTGATGGGGACGCCACCGAGTGGCAACATCGACGTCAGGCCCACCACCCTGCATCAGGTCGCCGCAGGGTTCGCGCGGGAGCAGACGCCGTTCGACAAGGCCGCCAAAAACCTCATCACCCAACTCAAGGAGTACCCGGACGCCGGTGGGTACGGCACTGCCGCTCAGGGTTTCGCCGCGTCCTACCTCAAGGTCGGCAACCTCTACCTGGAGGTGTGGGCCAAGTCCGTCGTCAGTATCGGAGGGGCCGCAGTCGGCTTCGCCACCACCGCCAACAACTATTCCAGGGCGGAGGCCGCCAACGACGCCTCCGGAAAGACCAAGGCTCAGATCCAGGCGCCGCCGGCCGTCATCGACACAGCGCCCGACTATGGCTCGGTACCCGACCTCAAATGGGGCGATGACGACGGTGGCGACGACTTCTTCCGCTCGCTCCTCGAATCCATCCCGAGCGTGGTCTGGCACATCATTCGTCCGCTGCTTGAGCACGCGTTCCGGTGGGGCAAGGTCGCTGAGGTGTACCCGTACCCCCAGCAGCACTACCTCAACTCGCTGTCGCAGTCATGGGCGGACATGACGAAGGCGCTGTCCTGGACCGAA
Organism: Streptomyces sp. NPDC048361; assembly: GCF_040651795.1. Lineage (NCBI taxonomy): Bacteria > Bacillati > Actinomycetota > Actinomycetes > Kitasatosporales > Streptomycetaceae > Streptomyces > Streptomyces sp. NPDC048361. The sequence goes on along the minus strand of NZ_JBEZKW010000006.1, from coordinate 142,582 downwards.
GGCAGTCTGACGGGCCAGATGTACAGCATCACCCAGCAGAGCGACAGCGAGTGGCACGATGCGATGCGCCAGTTCTGCAGCTCGCTGTGGGGCACCACCGCCTGGGGCAAGACGACGGCGAACTACGAGTGGCAGCACGACAAGGTCGCCAACCATCAGCCGAGCCACCCCGTCATGAGCGTCCTGTTCGACAGCGCGATGAAGATCAGCGACCTGCTGCGCGCGTTCGCCGAGGCGGCTGTCTATGTGAACGGAGAGGTCTGGGACGTCTATTTCGCGGCGATCAAGAAGGCCGTCGGCGATATTGATCTCAGCCACATCGATTTGAAGGACGTCAAGGAAGGTATCAAAGGTTTCGGCCGCTTGATCAAGGGTGTCGCCAAGGGGGCTGCGGAGCTCAGTGTTGAGATCACCCTTGATATCGATACGGCTGCCATCAATCGCATCGTAGCGGAATACAATCACCGCGTGACCGCGCTCCTTCCGCAACTTGATGCACTTAAGGAACCTTTGGACGAGGCGCTCCGCAGCGCACCGACCTACGCGGCCGAGGAGGCACGTGCGGAGGCATTCGGTGCACGCTCGCTGAACGATTTCAAGAAGGAGCATCGTTTTACCGCCGCAGGTCAGGATCCGGATAACCTGTTCTATCCTCTCGATCTGGCGAATCAAGAGGGCCTGTACGGTAGCCACCCCATCGACAAGCATGTTGGTCTCACCGATGACCAGCTCAAAATGCGACTGCGTGATCAGGGCAGTGTCCCGGCCGCTTCTACCTTCCAAGACCTTGCCTCGGCTCAGAAATTCACGACGGCGACCATCGAAGACATCAACAACGCCGATCGCGTAGACAAGTGGATTGCGAGCGTCGAGAAGAAGATCAAGAATAATCCGAATTATAATCCGAACGCTTCAGAGATACAGCCACCGCTGTACAAGGAGTTCCCTGGTCAGTCTACGGGGCGCAGCGTCTCGCGCGATGCCTATAATGCTGACGGAATGCAAGCCGCAGCTGTAAGCAGAAGCTGGGTCCAGGTTCGCCTGATCTACAAGCAGGGCCTGCACCCGCCCTTTATTGTCCTCACCGCCATGCCGCATGGAAGCGGTCCCTAGAAGAGAGGTTGGAGTGCAGCCCTTCCCCGCATCCCTATGTTCCGGCGGCCCGGTCCTGCGGCTCCTTGACATCGCGATCAGAGCGCAGGAATCCAGGGGCGGTACGTCTCTGGACGATGAGATTCAACGGTATGTCCGAGTAATTCGTGGTGACTGGATCGCCGATTGGAACTGTTCCGCATATGTGGCGTCCGGGCTGCTGGAATTGTCGGCCCAATTCGCAAAGTCCAGCGCCGACCTCTCGTGCTTTCCGCTGGATTTTCAAGTAAAGCTGAAGCGGGCATGCGGTGACATGGGGCCTGCCGACTACCTGGAAACGCTGGCTGGAATCGTTCGTATCGTGGACCGGCAGCCGCTGCTCGGATATGATGAGCTCCCCATGGCGGATTGGGAGTTTCGTCTGGCATTTCCGTACCTGATCGGCCTGGATGTCATCCTGATGGACGAGGGAGATCGGGAATTTCCCGAAATCGTCCTCGGTGCAGTGACGGCGGAGCACCCGTACTGCCGTGATCTGGCTGCGGCCTACGCTACTGAGGCGCAGCGTGCGACGATCATCTTTCCTGGGGAGGATGCAATCAAAAGCCACCTCACCTGGGCGACCAGGAGCGCTCTGCGTGAGCTCATCGATACCGTGGAAGCACACATGCAAAAAGAGCACTCATGACCGCCCGCCCGAATCGCTCCGCCTCCTATCCCGACCGCGAAACCGCTCAATGGGCCACGCAACAGGTCGTTACCGCGAACGAGCAGCGCGTCCATCGATGGCTCGCCCAGTCGTCCCGCCCCCGCCTCACGATCGAGGCCGCTTGGCCCTCGCGTCCGGATCCTGTCGGTCGAGTCCTGCTCCAAGCGATGTTGCTCGCCGGCCGCGACCCCGTCGACGTACGCGCAGCACGAGTGATCCTCAAGCGGGACGCCGCCCAGCTGCATGGATTCGTCGTGCAGGCCTCGTTCCCCGTCTACCTGTGATCACTTGTTGAGGACGCAGTAACCGTGCCCATGAACCCGCTCGAACACGACCGCCGCTACGGAGAGCTGGACCAGGTGCTGCGCGCGTACGCCGGTCAGCCCGCGGATGACGGCGAGGGCAGGCCCAGCGCAGCCCTCACGGCGTACCTCCGTCATACCTGGCACACCCGGCCGTGGGCACTTGCGGCCGCCGAGCAGCAGCTTCGCGAATACTCCCGCCACCCCCCGGGGCGGCTGCGGCTGCGCCTGGGCGAGTACTACCCGATCCCCGACGTCGGTCTGCCGGAGCACGAGATCCAGGACTGGCTGCGTATCCTCGCAGACCACATCAAGCACAGCATCGAGGCAGGCGAAGTCCCGGCACCCTCCGTCCCGCTGACCCACTGGGAGTGGCACGCCCGCTTCCCTGAAACCGGGCAGTTCCTCGGTGGCTGGTTCTCCCAGGACATGCCGGACGAGTTCGCAGACCACGACGCGGCGGTCACCCACTACATCGCCGAAACGGACCCCCAGCTGACGGCGCGCCTCGCCGGCGAGGTTCATGAACTGCTCGCACTGAACCTCGACGAGTCCGCCTATGCCCTGGCGGTCGCGGAACTGGGCATGGAGGTCGACCCGCCCGCACCGTACGCGCCCAGCGGGTGGCTGGCGCGCGTCGCGGCCCAGCTGGACGGTGGCGGCTTCCGCGCCGACTACGGAGAGTCGCCGGACGAACGGTGAGGGACGGGCCTGCGCTCGCCTGCGGCCGGTGCTCAGGCGGCGAGGCGCCGCCAACAAGGCCGGCCCCGGTGAAGCCGTGGCCATGGCATTCGTCACGTTTCGGGCGGTTTGATGGATGCGTCCCGCATACTGATACGGGTCCGGCGCTCGCGTCGGGCCTCGGCTAGGCTGCGGCATCATGCGTATCGGGCTGCTTCTTCTTAGCTGCCGCGGCGAGGGCCTGTAGTCGTAGGCCGACCCCCTCCCCGCGGGATCTGGTGTTGCGCTCGACAGTCGGCCGTCCCCCTCTTTGCCCCGAGGAGCCGCACGCCATGTCTCAGCCCGTCGGTCGCCCGACCCCCGTCACCAACGCCACCCGGATGCAGAAGCCCTCCGGGATGCCGATCCACAAGTACGGCCAGTACGACGCCGTGGACATCCCCGACCGCACCTGGCCCGACGGCCGCATCACCAAGGCTCCGCGCTGGCTCTCGACCGACCTGCGCGACGGCAACCAGGCGCTGATCGACCCGATGAGTCCGGCCCGCAAGCGCGAGATGTTCGACCTGCTGGTGCGCATGGGCTACAAGGAGATCGAGGTCGGCTTCCCCTCCTCCGGCGAGACCGACTTCAACTTCGTACGCTCCATCATCGAAGAGGGCGCGATCCCCGAGGACGTGACGATCTCCGTCCTGACCCAGGCCCGCGAAGAGCTGATCGAGCGCACCGTGGAGTCGCTGCGCGGCGCCCACCGCGCCACCGTCCACCTGTACAACGCGACCGCCCCCACCTTCCGCCGCGTCGTCTTCCGCGGCACCAAGGAGCAGGTCAAGCAGATCGCCGTGGACGGCACCCGGCTGGTCATGGAGTACGCGGACAAGATCCTGGGCGACGAGACGATCTTCGGCTACCAGTACTCCCCGGAGATCTTCACCGACACCGAGTTGGACTTCGCCCTGGAGGTCTGCGAGGCGGTGTGCGACGTCTGGCAGCCCGAGGAGGGCCGCGAGATCATCCTCAACCTGCCCGCCACGGTGGAGCGTTCGACCCCGTCCACCCACGCGGACCGCTTCGAGTGGATGAGCCGCAACCTGACCCGGCGTGAGCACGTGTGCCTGTCCGTGCACCCCCACAACGACCGCGGCACCGCGGTGGCCGCCGCCGAGCTGGCCATCATGGCCGGCGCCGACCGCATCGAGGGCTGCCTGTTCGGCCAGGGCGAGCGCACCGGCAACGTCGACCTGGTGACCCTGGGCATGAACCTGTTCAGCCAGGGCGTCGACCCACAGATCGACTTCTCCCAGATCGACGAGATCCGCCGCACCTCCGAGTACTGCAACCAGATGGAGGTCCACCCGCGCCACCCCTACGCGGGCGACCTGGTCTACACCGCCTTCTCCGGCTCCCACCAGGACGCCATCAAGAAGGGCTTCGACGCGATGGAGGCGGACGCGGCCGCGGCGGGCAAGACCGTCGACGAGATCGAATGGGCGGTCCCGTACCTGCCCATCGACCCCAAGGACGTCGGCCGCTCCTACGAAGCCGTCATCCGCGTCAACTCCCAGTCCGGCAAGGGCGGTATCGCCTACGTCCTGAAGAACGACCACAAGCTGGACCTGCCGCGCCGGATGCAGATCGAGTTCTCGAAGATCATCCAGCAGAAGACGGACGCGGAGGGCGGCGAGGTCACCCCCGCCGCGATCTGGTCGGTCTTCCAGGACGAGTACCTGCCCAACCCCGGCGACGCCGCGGCTCGTTGGGGTCGCATCCAGCTGCGCTCGGGCCAGACCACGACGGACACCGACGGCCGCGACACTCTGACGGTGGAAGCGGTCGTGGACGGCGTCGACACGGTCCTGACCGGCACCGGCAACGGTCCGATCTCGGCCTTCTTCGATGCGCTGGCCGCCACGGGCGTCGACGCGCGGCTGCTGGACTACCAGGAGCACACGATGAGCGAGGGCGCCTCCGCGCAGGCGGCGTCGTACATCGAGTGTGCGATCGACGGGGCGGTGCTGTGGGGGATCGGCATTGACGCGAATACGACGCGGGCGTCGATGAAGGCGGTCATCTCGGCGGTCAACCGGGCGGCACGCTAGTCCCCAGGCCTAGTCCCCAGGCTTGGCCGCCTGGCCCTGCGGCGCCGGATTCAGCCCCTTCGGCAGGGGCGGGGCCCGGCGCCGTTCCGCGTCCGCGGGGCCCGGGCTTCACCGAACCGCGCAGTTCCCCGCGCCCCTTGAACGCTCGTCTTTCGGATGCGGACCGTGCCCGCGTGTCGCGCAGTTCCCCGCGCCCCTGAGCTACTCGGTGCCGGCCCGCACGGGCATCCTCAGCCCGTCATGGGGGTCCCCCTGGCCCTTGAGGCCGTGGGGGAGTTTGAGGACAAGCGCCGTTCAGGCGCGAACCGGGGTCCGGGGCGGAGCCCCGGGGAGCTGCCACCCCTCAAGTAGCCGCACGGGCGCGTGGGTGGGGAAACGCGGATACGGGGGCGCCCCGGGCGGTGGGAATTGGCCAATTGGCAAGGGCTCCTTCTCCCGGGGTGCTGACGCAACATCATGGATGTGGCTAACATCACGTCAACGCGGCAACGTTGCCGGAGCGTTACGGAGGTGCGCGGTGCGGCCAGCACAGGGACAGAACGGTACGAGCCTGAGCGCCGGGTCGACACCCGGCCCCCGCCCCCGGCTCTGGTCCACCCGCACGTTGTGGCACACCGTCGGCGACGGCGAGTTCTTCTGCCCCGACTGCGGCGGCGACCGCAACTACCAGCGCCGCACGGGCCGCAGGCGCCTTACCGTCCTCGGCATCCCGCTGGTCACCCGCGGCAGCGCCGGCCCCGTCGTCGAGTGCGCCGCCTGCCGGGGGCACTTCGACACGGAGACCCTGGACCACCCCACCACGACCCGCTTCTCCGCGATGCTCCGCGACGCCGTGCACACCGTCGCCCTCGCCGTCCTCGCCGCGGGCGGCACCTCGTCCCGTACGGTCACCGGCACCGCCGTCGCCACCGTCAGAGCCGCCGGATTCGAGGACTGTACGGAGGACCAGCTCATCGCCCTCATCGACGCCCTCGCCGCCGACACCGGCCGCTTCCTCGCCGACCCGGTCGACGACACCGACCCCTGCGGCGCCGCGCTCGCCATCGAACTCCACGAGGCGCTTGAGCCACTCGCCCCCCACCTCGCCCCCGCGGGCCGCGAATCGATCCTGCTCCAGGGCGCGCGCATCGCCCTCGCGGACGGCCCGTACAGCCCGGCCGAACGCGAGGTCCTCAGCACGGTCGGCGGCGCCCTCTCGCTCTGCGCCGACGACACCGCCCGACTGCTCGCCGCGGCGGCCCGCACCCCCTCCTGACCCCAGCCGCCCCCTCGGGGCAGCCGCAGAACTCCCGGGCGGGCGGAGTGCCCCTTCGGAGCAGCCGCAGAACTCCCGGGCGGGCGGCGAGCCCCCTCGGAGCAGCCGCAGAACTCCCGGGCGGGCGGAGTGCCCCTTCGGAGCAGCCGCAGAACTCCCGGGCGGGCGGCGAGCCGGCCATCACCCCTTCAGCATGTACTCGCACATCTTGCTCTTGGACGCCCCGCCCTGGTTGTCCGCGACCACCTTGCCGTCCACCTTGATCGTGCAAGGCGCGGCCTTCAGCTTCCCGCCCGGCGCCTCGATGGACCCCGGCACCACCGACAGCACGTGACCGGCCGTCAGCTCGGCGTCCTCCAGCTGCACGGACTCCGTCTTCGTCCACGGCAGTTGGACCTTGTCGAAGTGGTTGGTGTTCCCGACCCACATGACCTGGGACGGCCCGGTGCCGCCCACCTCCAGGACCACCTGGTGCACCGCGCCCTTCACAACGTCCGAATCCTTCGCCGAGCCCTTCGCGGCCCCGCCGGCCGAGGCGCTTGCCGAGGCGTCGCCCGCCTTCGCGGAACCGGCGTCCTTCTTCTCGCTGCCGCACCCCGTCAACAGCGCGGCCGCCGCGAGCAGGCTGAGGGTGAGAGTGACTGTCTTGCGCATGTGTGTACATCCCCGTTGCTGAACAGAACATCGCTACTGGTGCAGTAGGAGACCGTAGATCATGGCGCCCCGCGCAGCGGAACCGCCCGCCCGCCCCGGGCACGGTCCGGCCCGGTCCGCGCTACTCCCCGGGGAGTAACGCGAGCGGCCCGGACACCCGGGGACGTACGGACGATCTCGGCCTCGCGCCCGACGAACCGCGCCCCGGCGGCCGGGACGCTGGAACCAGCCGGGCAGGCCGCAAGGGGCCCATCCGAGAGACCCGGCCGAAGGGGGACCCGCGATGGGGTCCCTTCGCAGCCGCCCGCGGCCTCAACAACACCGAGATCGCCGACGCCCTCGCCCTGAGCCCGCTCACCGCGAAGACCCACGTCAGCCGCATCATGGGCAAGTGCGGGGTACGCGACCGGGCGCAGCTGGTGATTTTGGCGTACGAGTCGGGGCTCGTGGTGCCGGGCGGCTGAGCGGGTCGCCGCACGGGTGGGGCTCAGCCCCGGCCCGCCTTCTCCGTGCCGTCGGCCGGCTCGATCAGGGAGTCCTCGGAGGGCCGCGCCTTGACGGCACCCCGTGCCGGGTCGGCCGCGGCGGGCAGCGGGGCGAGCTCGGAGCCGTTCCAGCGCAGCGTGGTCGCGGCCTGGCGGTCGCGGCCGCCCGCCGGCTCGGTGACGACCAGGTCCGTGCCGAGCGTCTCGGCGCTCAGGCCGGGCCGCCCCGCGTATTCGAGTACGGCGTGGGCCCGCTCGCCCACCGCGGTGTACACCCACAGGATCGTGCGGCCCAAGTCGTCGTAGGCGAGCACCAGTTCACGCTCGCCGTCCCCCGTGAGATCGGCGTACGCGGGCGGCCGCAGCCGGCACGACGAACCTTCCGGGCACTCCTTGAGCCCGCTCTGCACCGCACGGTCGGTACCGGGATCCGCGGCGAGCAGCCGCACCCCGTCGACCCGCGTCAGATCCCCACCCGGCACCGTCACCCCCGGCACCGGACCCCGCGCGTGAAACCCCTGCCCGGGCTTGGCGGGCGCCGCCGACGCGGTGTGACCGGGCCACAGCGGCGAAGCGGTCACCGAAGCGGACGGCGTCGGCGCCGGCCCGTCGTCCCGCACCCCCTCACCCGCCGAGCACCCGGCAAGCGCCAGCACGACAAGCGCACACCCCGCCGCGCGAGCACGGCGGCCGGTCGTCGGCAACGGCATTCCGGTCCGTCCAGGGGGGAGTGGGAGCAACGGCTCACAGGGGGAGAAAGCCCTGCTGGCGCCATGGTGCCCCATCTTCCTGTACGAATGCCGTGAACCGCCCCGCCCACCGCGTCCCCCGACGCCTCGACCTCATGAGGCGCACGGGCGGAGACGGGTGGCGTGATGCGTACCACGTCGCTCGTGCGCCCCCGCCCGTCGTGGGGTCTGAGGGGAAGGCCCTTCCGGCGTGCAGGACAATGGCCCCATGAGCCTGTTCCGCGACGACGGCATCGTGCTGCGCACCCAGAAGCTGGGCGAAGCCGACCGCATCATCACCCTGCTCACGCGCGGGCACGGGCGGGTGCGGGCCGTCGCGCGCGGGGTGCGGCGCACCAAGTCGAAGTTCGGGGCCCGGCTCGAACCGTTCAGCCACGTCGACGTGCAGTTCTTCGCACGCGGCAGCGAACTCGTCGGCCGCGGGCTCCCACTGTGCACCCAGAGTGAGACCATCGCCCCGTACGGTGGCGGCATCGTCTCCGACTACGCCCGCTACACCGCCGGCACCGCCATGCTGGAGACGGCGGAACGGTTCACCGACAACGAGGGCGAACCGGCCGTCCAGCAGTACTTGCTCCTCGTCGGCGGACTGCGCACCCTCGCCCGCGGCGAACACGCCCCCCACCTCATCCTCGACGCCTTCCTGCTGCGCTCCCTCGCCGTCAACGGCTACGCGCCGAGCTTCGACGACTGCGCCAAGTGCGGCATCCACGGTCCCAACCGGTTCTTCTCCGTCGCGGGCGGCGGCGTGGTGTGCGGTGACTGCCGCGTACCCGGCAGCGTCGTACCCTCTGCGGAGGCCGTCGGACTGCTCAGCGCGCTGCTCACGGGGGACTGGGAGACGGCGGACGCGAGCGAGCCGAGGCATGTGCGGGAGGGCAGCGGGCTCGTATCGGCCTATCTGCACTGGCACTTGGAGCGCGGTCTGCGGTCCTTGCGGTACGTGGAGAAGAGCTGAGCGACCCGAGCTTTCGACAGCGTCAATGAGGATGCGGCATCACGAGCATCTGCAGCATCACGAGCATCTGCAGCATCACGAGCATCTGCAGCACCACGAGCACCTGCAACATTAAGAACATCTGCAACATCAACAGCATCTGCAACATCAAGAGCAGCTAGGGAGAGAGCTCCACATGGCAGTACGCGGAATCCTGGGCGGGCGGACGAGGCGCGACTACAAGACCCCCGAGCCGCACCCCTCGGGCGCGGTGCCGCCGAAGATCCAGGCCGAGCTGGTGCCCAACCACGTCGCCTGCGTCATGGACGGCAACGGGCGCTGGGCCAAGGAGCGCGGGCTGCCCCGCACCGAGGGACACAAGGTCGGCGAGGGCGTCGTCCTGGACGTGCTCAAGGGCTGCCTGGAGATGGGCGTCAAGAACCTCTCCCTGTACGCCTTCTCCACCGAGAACTGGAAGCGCTCGCCCGAAGAGGTCCGCTTCCTGATGAACTTCAACCGCGACGTCATCCGGCGCCGGCGCGACGAGATGAACGAGCTCGGCATCCGGATCCGCTGGGTGGGCCGTATGCCCAAGATGTGGAAGTCCGTCGTCCAGGAGCTCCAGGTCGCCCAGGAGCAGACCGTCGACAACGACGCGATGACGCTGTACTTCTGCGTCAACTACGGCGGCCGCGCCGAACTCGCGGACGCGGCGCAGGCCATCGCGCGCGATGTCGCGGCGGGCAAGCTCGATCCGTCGAAGGTCAACGAGAAGACCTTCGCGAAGTACCTGTACTACCCGGACATGCCGGACGTCGACCTGTTCCTGCGGCCGAGCGGGGAGCAGCGGACCTCCAACTACCTGATCTGGCAGTCCAGTTACGCCGAGATGGTCTTCCAGGACGTGCTGTGGCCGGACTTCGACCGGCGTGACCTGTGGCGCGCCTGCCTCGAATTCGCCTCCCGCGACCGGCGCTTCGGAGGAGCCATCCCGAACGAGGCGCTCGCCGCCCTCGACAAGTCCGGCGACGCCCCGAGGCCGTAACCGGTCCGCAGCGGCTGGCTCGCGGGACCGCGACGTCTGCGCGGCCCCGCCGCGGTGGGGCAACCGGCCGGCATGCCGGGTGTCCCACCAGGGGCGCGGGGAACTGCGCGATCAGCCACGCACGGTCCGCAGCCGAAAAGCCCGCCCGCACTCCGCCCCGGACCCCGTCCATGCCGGTCGGCCCCGAAGCGGGCAAGGACGTGGGCGGGGTCAGGTCATTTCCGGCGCGGCGCACGCCTCACACGTGCCGAAGATCTCCACCGTGTGCGCCACGTTCACATACCCGTGCTGCGAGGCGATCGACTCCGCCCACTTCTCGACCGCCGGGCCCTCGACCTCCACCGCCTTGCCGCACACCCGGCACACCAGGTGATGGTGGTGGTCGCCCGAGGAGCAGCGCCGGTACACCGACTCCCCGTCGCTGGTGCGCAGCACATCCACCTCGCCCGCGTCCGCGAGCGACTGCAGGGTGCGGTAGACGGTGGTCAGGCCCACCGAGTCGCCCCGGTGCTTCAGCATGTCGTGCAGCTCCTGCGCGCTGCGGAACTCGTCCACCTCGTCCAGCGCCGCCGCCACCGCGGCACGCTGCCGGGTCGACCGGCCTCGTACGGGGGCGGTATTGGACCCGCCGAGCGGCGCTGTCGTCACAGGTGCCTCCAAGCCTTGACCCGTACAAACCTTCCTCGGGCCATTGTGCCAGCTCCCGCTCAGGCCGTGACCTCGCCGGCCTGAGGCTTTGCCGGGGCGGGCACGCCTCCGGGGGCGCTGCCGGGCAGGCCGCCGGATCCGCCGCCGGGTGCATCCCCGGATCCGCCGCCGGGTGCACCGCCGGGTACGTCGAGGCCGCACTCGCCCTCGGTGGCCGCCGCCGCCGCGGCCCGGGCCCGCCGCCTGGCCAGGGGAGCGGCCAGCGCGGTCAGGACGATGAAGATCGCGATCGTGAACAGCACGATGACCGCGCCGGGCGGCACATCCTCGTAGTACGTGACGGCCGTTCCGCTCAGCGTGACCGTCACGCCGATCGCCACCGCGATCGCGAAGGTCCAGGCGAAGCTGCGGGACAGCTGCTGCGCGGCCGCGACCGGCACCACCATCAGCGCGGAGACCAGGAGCAGGCCCACGACCCGCATCGCGACCGTGACGGTGACCGCCGCCGTGACCGCGGTCAGGAGGTTCAGGGCGCGCACCGGCAGACCCGTCACGCGGGCGAACTCCTCGTCCTGGCTGACCGCGAACAGCTGGCGGCGCAGGCCGATGGTGACGATCAGGACGAACGCCGCGAGGAGGCTGATGGCCCACACATCGGAGGCGGAGACCGTCGCGAGGGAGCCGAAGAGGTAGGAGTTGAGGTTGGCGGTGGAGCCGCCCGGCGCGAGGTTGATGAAGAGCACACCGCCCGCCATGCCGCCGTAGAAGAGCATCGCGAGCGCGATGTCGCCGCGCGTCTTGCCGTACCAGCGGATGAGTTCCATGGCGACCGCGCCGAGCACGGAGACCAGGGTCGCCATCCACACCGGTGAGGTGGAGAGCAGGAAGCCGAGGCCGACACCGGTCATCGCGACGTGCCCGATGCCGTCGCCCATGAGGGCCTGGCGGCGCTGGACGAGGTAGATCCCGACGGCCGGCGCGATGATGCCGACGATGGCCGCGGCGAACAACGACCGTTGCATGAAAGCGGAGTTGAGGAGTTCCATCATGATCAGGTCAGCAGTCCCGTGCGTACCGGCTCGGCGGCCGTGTGCGGATGTACGTGGTCGTGGCCGGGCAGGGCGTGCTGGCCGACGGCCCGCGGCGGCGGCCCGTCGTGCACGACGCAGCCGTCGCGCAGTACCACCGCCCGGTCGATGAGTGGTTCCAGCGGCCCGAGCTCGTGCAGGACGAGCAGCACGGAGGCGCCGGCGGCGACTTGTTCGCGCAAGGTGGCCGCGAGTATCTCCTGGCTCTCGATGTCGACGCCCGCCATCGGCTCGTCCATGATCAGGAGTTCGGGTTCGCCCGCCAACGCCCGTGCGATCAGGACGCGTTGGTGCTGCCCTCCGGAGAGCGCGTCCACGGAGTCCTTGGCCCGGTCGGCGAGGCCCACGGCCGCGATCGCCCGGTCGACGGCCTCGCGGTCGGCCTTGCGCAGGATCCCGAAGCGGGACCGGGAGAGGCGGCCGGTGGAGACGACCTCGCGGATCGTGGCGGGCACCCCGCCCGCGGCCGTGGTGCGCTGCGGTACGTAGCCGACCCGCCCCCAGTCGCGAAAACGCCGGCGCGGGGTGCCGAAGATCTCGACGGAGCCGCCGCTGAGCGGCACCTGGCCGATGATGGTGCGGATCGCGGTCGACTTGCCCGAGCCGTTCGCGCCGAGCAGGGCCACGACCTCGCCGGGCCGCACCGACAGGTCGATGCCGCGCAGGACGGGACGCGAGCCGAGCTCGGCGGTCACCGAGGTGAGGGATATGACCGGGGTGGGGGATGCGGCAGAGGCGGGTGATGCGGCGGGGCCGGGCGATGCGGCGGGGGTGGGCGATGTGACGGGCGCCATGGCGGGAGCCTCCAAAGCGGTGGGCAGGATGGTCACTTGGCGGTGAGTGCCGCGGTCAGGGCGGTCAGGTTGGACCGCATCACCGAGAAGTAGTCGGTGCCCTTGGACCGGTCGGTGATCCCTTCCAGGGGGTCGAGCACATCGGTCTTGAGCGAGGCGTCCGACGCGAGGGTCTTGGCGGTCTTGTCGCTGACCAGCGTCTCGTAGAAGACGGTCGTGACGCCGTCCGCCTTGGCCATCTTCTGGAGGGCCCTGATCCGCGCAGGGCTGGGCTCGGAGTCGGGGTCGAGGCCGTTGATGGCCTCCTCGGTCAGCCCGTACCGCTCGGCGAGGTAGCCGAAGGCGGCGTGCGTGGTGATGAAGACCCGGGAGGTGAGCGCCTTGCTGTTCTTCAGGGCGGCCGCGTACTCCTTGTCGAGCACGTCGAGCTTGCCCACCAGGGTGTCGGTGTTGGTGCGGTAGTCCGCGGCGTGCGCCGGGTCGGCCTTCGCGAGGGCGGCGCCCACGCCCCGGGCGACCTCGGCGTACTTCACCGGGTCGAGCCAGATGTGCGGGTCGTCGCCGGCCGCGGAGTGACGGTGGCTGTGACTGCTGTCGTCGCCGTGGTCCTCCTCGCCGGAGGAGGAGTCGTGGGCGGCCGCGTGGCCGCCCACCTCGTTGCCGTGCTTCTCCATCGAGGTGAGCGTCGAGGCGTCGATCTTCGTCTTGAGGTCGGCCTGGGAGACGGCCGCGTCCACGGCGGGCTGGAGGCCCTTGAGGTAGACGACCGCGTCGGCGTCGTTGAGCTTCGCGGTCTGGCGGGCGCTGATCTCCAGGTCGTGGGGCTCGACGCCGGGCTTGGTCAGGGAGGTGACCGCCACGTGGTCCCCGCCTATCTGCTGGGTCAGGAACTGCAGCGGATAGAACGACGCCACCACGTCCAGCCTGCCGTCCTTGCGGCCGTCGCCGGCACCTCCCGCACCGCAGGCCGTGAGGGCGGTGAGGCCGAGGAGGGCGGCGCAGGACAGGGCGGCCGTGGGTATGAGGCGGCGTACGTTCATGACATCCATTTTCAACAAAGATGGAAACGATTGTCAATAATCAGTACGGGTGGCCCCGCACCGAGCCCGTGCCGACCCCCGCGCCGACCCCTGCGCCGACCCCGTGCCGACCCCTGCGCAGGGCCTCGCACCGGAACCGATTTGATAGAGGGGGTGCGGCCGCCGCTAATCTGAAGGCTTCGCCGTTCCCCGTTCACGTCGTCGTTAATGAAGAGAGCACCGTGGCCGCCGACAAGATCGACACCATCGTCAACCTGAGCAAGCGCCGTGGCTTCGTCTACCCGTGCAGCGAGATCTACGGAGGCCAGAAGGCCGCCTGGGACTACGGGCCGCTGGGTGTCGAGCTGAAGGAGAACCTGAAGCGCCAGTGGTGGCGCTACATGGTCACCTCGCGTGAGGACGTCGTCGGCATCGACTCGTCGGTGATCCTGGCCTCCGAGGTCTGGGAGGCCTCCGGCCACGTCGCCACCTTCAGCGACCCGCTCACCGAGTGCACCTCCTGCCACAAGCGCTTCCGCGCGGACCACCTCGAAGAGGCGTACGAGGAGAAGCACGGCAAGGCCCCCGCTAACGGCCTCGCCGACCTCAACTGCCCCAACTGCGGCAACAAGGGCACCTTCACCGAGCCCAAGAGCTTCTCCGGTCTGCTCTCCACCCACCTCGGCCCCACCCAGGACACCGCCTCGGTCGCCTACCTGCGCCCCGAGACCGCCCAGGGCATCTTCACCAACTTCGGCCAGGTCCTGCAGACCTCCCGCAAGAAGCCGCCGTTCGGCATCGCGCAGATGGGCAAGTCCTTCCGCAACGAGATCACGCCCGGCAACTTCATCTTCCGCACCCGCGAGTTCGAGCAGATGGAGATGGAGTTCTTCGTCAAGCCCGGCGAGGACGAGCAGTGGCAGGAATACTGGATGGAGCAGCGCTGGAACTGGTACACCGGCCTCGGCATGCGTGAAGAGAACATGCGCTGGTTCGAGCACCCGGCGGAGAAGCTCTCCCACTACTCCAAGCGCACCGCCGACATCGAGTACCGCTTCAGCTTCGGCGGCAGCGAATGGGGCGAGCTCGAAGGCGTCGCCAACCGCACCGACTACGACCTCACCGCGCACTCCAAGGCCTCCGGCCACGACCTGCTCTACTTCGACCAGGAAGCCGGCCAGCGCTGGACGCCGTACGTCATCGAGCCCGCAGCCGGTGTCGGCCGCGCCATGCTCGCCTTCCTCCTCGACGCCTACAGCGAGGACGAGGCGCCCAACGCCAAGGGCGTCATGGAAAAGCGCGCCGTGATGCGCCTCGACCCGCGCCTCGCGCCGGTCAAGGTCGCCGTCCTGCCGCTCTCCCGCAACCCGCAGCTCTCCCCGAAGGCGAAGGGCCTCGCGGCGGACCTGCGGCAGAACTGGAACATCGAGTTCGACGACGCCGGTGCGATCGGGCGCCGCTACCGTCGCCAGGACGAGATCGGTACGCCGTTCTGTGTCACCGTCGACTTCGACACGCTCGACGACAACGCGGTGACGGTGCGCGAGCGCGACACGATGGCCCAGGAGCGGGTCTCCCTGGACCAGATCCAGCAGTACCTCGGCAGCCGCCTGCTGGGCTGCTGACCCCCGCCCCTGGGCTCCGCCCCTGCCCCTGGGCTCCGCCCCCTGCCCGGTTGCCCATCGGTGACGACCGGGCGGGGGCGGGCTTTTGGGCGCGGGCCTGCGGGGGCCTTCGGGCGCGGGCCGGTGCGGGCCGGTGCGGGCTGGTCGCGCAGTTCCCCGCGCCCCTGACTACGTGATGCCTGGTGGCACGGTCGTCCTCAGCACAATGGTCGGCGCGTACGTCCACCCAGCCCGTCCGGCGTTTGAGGACGAGCGTCCTCAAGGCGCGAACGGGGTCTGGGGCGGAGCCCCAGGTGTTTGGACCTCAGCTCCTTCATGCCCCCGGAGGGTTTCGGGAAGGGGTGGGGCGGGGCATCACCGGGGGCTGGGGCGGAGCCCCGGAGGCCCGGCTTTCGACCGCGGACCGTGCCCGCGTCCCGCGCAGTTCCCCGCGCCCCTGGAAGCGCACCCGGTGCCGATTGGCCGCGCCCGCCGGGGTGGAGCCGGGTGGAATGTTGCAGGGCCGTGCCGAGTAGGGCACCCGGTGCCGAGCGGTCGAGCCCGCCGGGGTGGAGCCGCGCAGTGGCTACTTGGGGCGGGCGGGGTCAGTGGTTGCGGAGGGCGACCGTCGCGCAGAGCGCCGCCACCGGCAGCTCCACCGCCACCGCCAGCGCCAGCGCCGTCGCAAGTCCCATACCCGGCGCGGCCGTTGTGACATCGAACCACGCGTCCACCAGCAGCACCGCTCCCGTCGCCGCCGCGACCTGCTGGGCCCGGGGATCGTCGCGCCGCAACAACACCCCCGTCCCCGTAAGCCCCAGCGCGAGCAACGCATCCAGCCCCACCCACGCCGTCGACCAGTTCGACACCTCCGTCGACTGCGGAAGCGTCTTGGCCAGCACCACCATCCACGGCACCAGCGCGATACCCGCCCCGGTGAGGACGGTCGACAGACGCGGCCGGCGCCGTATGCCCCAAGCGCCCACGACGGCGACAGTGGACACCGGCCGGCCCGGACGGATCTGCGGGGCGAGGAAAGTCATGGCGGCGGGCTCCTTCCGGCCCGGCGGTCCCTCCGCCCGAGCACAGCACCAGACTTCCCCGCCGCCCCACCCCGGGTCAGTAACGCAACAGTCCGAACCCGAGGTGGTGCTGGCTATACCCCCGCCCGGGCAGCAGCATGATGGAGCGCCCCTGACCAGCCCAACTACCCTGTGCACATGGCAACTCCCGGCCCGCTGCGGCGCACCTACCGCTGGAGCGCCGCACACGCGCCGTGGTCCGCGTGGGCCTGGCGCAACACCGCCCTCGTGGCCGCCTCCGTACCCCTGGCCCTGCCCGTCGCGCTCGCCCTCACCTACCTCGCCCTCCACCCCGGCGGCACCCTCAAGGCACTCGCGGCCGTCCTCGTCCTGAGCCCCCTGCTCACCGCACTCCAACGCAGCCGCTTCTGGTCACTGACCGGCCACGACATACCCAAGATCCACTGGCCCCACCCCTGGTACCGGCGGCACGGACTCCTGTCCCGGCTGCGCGCCGGAACGATGTGGCGCCAGTACGGCTACCACCTGCTGGTCTCCCCGCTCGCCGCACTCGGCGGCGCCCTCGTCGTCATCGGCTGGGCCGCCGGCGCCGGCTTCGCCCTCGTCTTCTCCTGGGTCTGGGCCCTGCCCCCGAGCGCCCGCCCACCGGGCTGGAGCGAGAGATACGTCGCCTTCACCGTCCTCGGCGTCCTGCTCCTCCTCGCCACCCCCGCCCTCGCCGCCCTCGTCGCCCGGCTCGACGCCGGCGCCGCGACCGCCCTCCTCGGACCCAGCCGCGCCAAGGAACTCGAACGCCGCGTCGAGAACCTCGCCGAGAGCCGCGCCGACATCCTCGACGCCGCCGACCTGGAACGCCGCCGCATCGAACGCGACCTCCACGACGGCGCCCAACAACGCCTGGTCTCCCTCGCCATGAACCTCGGCATCGCCCGCGCCACCCTCACCGACCTGCCACCCGAAGCCCGCGCCGTCATCGACGAAGCCCACCGCGAGGCCAAGGAAGCCATCGAAGAACTCAGCAACCTCGTCCGGGGACTGCACCCCGCCGTCCTGGAGGACCGCGGCCTCGACGCCGCGATCTCCGGCATCGCCGCCCGCGCCCCCTTCCCCGTCGACCTCACCGTGGACCTCGTCCAACGGCCCTCGCCCACCGTCGAAGCCGTCGCCTACTTCGTCGTCTCCGAAACCCTCGCCAACATCGCCAAACACGCCCACGCCACCCGCTGTTCGGTCCACGTCCGCCGCCACGCCGCCCTCCTGACGATCACCGTCGGCGACAACGGCATCGGCGGCGCCGACCCCGCCGGCGGCACCGGACTGCTCGGCCTCCACAAACGCGTAGGGTCCATCGACGGAACCCTCACCATCAACAGCCCCCACGGGGGCCCGACCACCATCACTGTGGAGCTGCCGTGCGGGCTGTGATCGCCGAAGACTCGGTACTGCTGCGGATAGGACTCGTCAAAGTCCTCGACATGGCCGGATTCGACGTGGCCGCCGAGACCGGCGACGCCGAAAGCCTGCTCACGGCCGTCGAAACCCACCGGCCCGACCTCGCCCTCGTCGACGTTCGCATGCCACCCGGATTCACCGACGAAGGCGTACGCGCCGCCCTGATGATCCGTCAACAATGGCCCGGCACCGCCGTGTTGCTGCTCTCCCAATACGTCGAGGAGCGGTACGCCGCCGACCTCCTCGCCACCCAGAGCGGCGGCATCGGCTACCTCCTCAAACAACGCGTCGCCGATGTCGAGGAGTTTATCGACGCCCTCAAACGCGTCGCCGCCGGCGGCGCCGCCCTCGACCCCCAGGTCGTCGCCCAGCTCCTGCTGCGCCGAGGCGGCGGACCCGACCCCCTCGAACGCCTCACCCCCCGCGAACGCGACGTCCTCGCCCTCATGGCGGAAGGCCGCTCCAACGCCGGCATCGCCACCGAACTCGTCGTCAGTGAAAGCGCGGTCGCCAAACACATCAACAACATCTTCGCCAAACTCGACCTGCCCGTCGCCGACGGTGACCACCGCCGTGTCCTCGCCGTCCTGCGCTTCCTCGACGGCGGCCCCGCATGACCACCCCCAACGGCGGCGCCGGCATGCCCCGCACGACCACCACCCCCAACGCCGCCGCCGGCACCGAACAGCACGCACCACCCCGAGCCGCCCGAACCCCCGGCCCCCGAACCCCCGGCCCCCGAACCCCCGGCCCCCGAACCCCCGGCCCCGGAACCCCCGGCCCCGGAACCCCCAGTCCCGGAAGCCCCAGGTCGAGCGGGCCGAGCGGCCCGAGCGGGCCCGGCAGTGCGAGCCGCCCCGGCAGTGCGAGCGCACCCGGCAGTGCGAGCGGGGCGGACGGAGCGAAGGGGGCGCGCTGGACGCGTAGGGGCGGCGGGGAGAACGCGACGCGCGGGCCCGCCCGGGAACGCCCCCGCCACCGCATCCCCTGGATCCTCGTCGCCCTCGCCGGCGCCCTGTTCATCGTGGCGCCGCTCACCGCCTCCCTCATAGCCGACACCGCCAGCCGGACCGGCGTCTACACCGGACCCGACAATGACCGCCCCCACGCCGTCTCCGCCGTCGACGTCGAAGCCGGCTCCGCCGAGATCACCGTCACCACCGGCCCCGCCGGACACGTCACCCTGGGCGGCACACTCAACTGGCTGCTGAAGAAGCCCACCATCAAACGGACCTGGGACGGCGACACCCTCAAAGTCCACGCCCAGTGCAACGGCTTTGTGGACCAATTCCTCCAGAACTGCCAGATCGACCTTCACCTCACCGTCCCCCCGGGTGTCGCCCTGACCGTCCACAACGGCTCCGGTCACATCCGCGTCCGCGACCTGACAGGACCGGTCGACCTCACCAACGGCTCCGGCGGCATGACCCTGCGCGCCCTCACCGGCACGCTGCGGGCCACCGTCGGCTCCGGCACCATCGAAGCCACCCAACTCGCCACCCCGGAAGCCCACTTGAAGGCTGGCTCCGGTACCGTACGCGCCGAATTCACCGCCCCGCCCCGCCGAGCCGATGCCTCCGCCGGCTCCGGCAGCGTCGACCTCACCGTCCCCGACGGCAGCCACTACCGCATCCTGGGCACCCCCGGATCAGGCGCCCGCATCATCGACGCCGGCCTCGCCGACCCCACATCGGACCGCACACTCGACGTCTCCAGCGGCTCGGGATCGGTCACCGTCGGCTACCCCGGCTGGGACTTCTCCAGCCCCCCGGCCGGCTGACGCCGCAACCCCTGCACCAACAGATCCACCACCGCCCCGAAGTCGTCCCGAATCGACGGCCGCGACCACTCCGCCGCATACACCGGATCATGGAAACGGCCCGTCGCGTCGAACACCGCACGCGCCGAGACCGCCGGCGCGTCCGGCACCGCGAACTCGCCCCGCTCCACACCGAACCGCACGATCACCGTCAGCTGATCCACCAGCTCACCGATGTGCTCCTCCACGACCCGGCTGTTCTCCCGCAGCAACACCTCATACGTCCCGAACAACTCCGGGTCGTCACCCGCCTTGTGCATCTTCGCCAGGAACAGCTCGCTCAGCCACAGCCGCAGCACCACCGCCGACTCCAGATCCTGACGGGACGCGATCTCCCGCAACAGGACCGTCGAACGGTTCAGCCACCGCTCGGTGACCGCCTCCCGCAACGCCGCCTTCGTCCGGAAATGGCGGTACACACTGCCATGACTCACCCCCAGCTGACGCGCGACATCGACGACCGTGGCCTTCGCCGGCCCGTGGCGGCGCAGCACCTCCTCGGTCGCCACGAGGATGCGCTCGGCGGTCAGTGGTTCCGTACTCATGGCCATGACGTTACCTGCCGCTCCCAATGCCCCGACGGGCCTGTGGACAACCCCGGGTGACGGACTTGCCCACAGGCCAGGACGGCCGCGCGACCCGGCTCGACCGCTCAGCGCTCACTGTCCAGATGCACCATCTGAGCCTGCGGGTAGCGCTCACCCGCCGCCGCGCCGGGCGGCACCGCACCCTCGATCGCGGCCAGATCGTCCCCGGTCAGCACCACATCGAGCGCACCGAGCGCCTCGGCAAGCCGCTCCCGGGTCCGCGCACCGACCAGCGGCACCACGTCCGCACCCCGCCCCTCGCCCTGCGCCAGCACCCACGCGATGGCGATCTGCGCCACTGAGACGCCCTTCTGCTCCGCGATCTTCCGCAGCGCCTCCACGAGAGAGAGGTTGTGCCGCAGGTTCTCACCCTGGAAACGCGGGCTCATGCCGCGGAAGTCACCCGGGGCCAGCTGCCGGTCCGGCGAGAAGTGCCCACTGATCAGACCGCGCGAGAGCACCCCGTACGCGGTGACACCGATGCCCAGCTCGACGGCGGCCGGCAGGATCTTTTCCTCGATGCCGCGCGACACCAGCGAGTACTCGATCTGGAGATCCGAGATCGGGGCCACCGACGCCGCCCGGCGCAGCGTGTCCGCACCGACCTCGGAGAGGCCGATGTGCCGTACGTGCCCGGCCTCGACCAGTTCGGCGATGGCGCCGACCGTCTCTTCGATCGGCACGTCCGGGTCGATCCGCGCGATGCGGTAGATGTCGATGTGGTCGACTCCGAGTCGCTGCAACGAGTACGCGGCGAAGTTCTTCACCGCGGCCGGCCGCCCGTCGTAGCCGGACCAGCCGCCGTCCGGGTCGCGCAGCGCCCCGAACTTCACACTGGTCAGCGCCTGCTCGCGAGCGGCGACGGGCGCGGAACGCAGCGCCTCGCCGATCAGCATCTCGTTGTGGCCCATGGCGTAGAAGTCGCCGGTGTCCAGGAGGGTGACGCCGGCGTCGAGCGCGGCGTGGATGGTGGCGATGGACTCGCCCCGGTCGGCCTCTCCGTACAGGGCGGACATGCCCATACAACCGAGGCCCAGCGCGGAGACGCGGGGGCCGGTGGTGCCGAGGGTGCGGGTGCGCATGAGGTGCTCCTTGGTGGCGGAGGGGTGAGGCTGGGTATGCGTCCACCATGACATGACAGCTGACAGATTTCAATATCTGTCAGCTGTCATGCGCCCTGCGCCGGCGCCGCCGTGCGATGCCGCCTGGCGCCGCTCCTCCGCGCCGCCCCCGGCGGAAAACCGGTACGAGCCGCCCTCTTCCGGCAGGTACCGTCGCCCTCATGGCTAAGAGTCGTAACAACCTGCTCGGTGTCGGTGGACAGCGCAAGAAGGTGTCCCGCAACGGAGACCAGGGCTCTGTCCAGGAGGGCGCGGCCGACCGCAAGGCGGCCGTGGACAAGAAGGAGGAGCTGCTGCGCAGGATGCGTGAGCGCGCCAACCCCGCGACGGGCCCGGCGACGGACACCGCGACACACACCGCGACGGAGGCCGGCGAGAGCTGAGCCGCCGCATACGCCGAAGGGCCCGGACCGTGATCGGATCACGGTCCGGGCCCTTCGTGTCACCCCTCACCGGCTCACCGCATGACACGCGGCAGCCGCAGGCTGAGCAGCGCCGTGATGACGACGAGACCGAGCTGGGCGAGGAGTGTGACGACGAGCGCGTCGCGCATGCCGAGTGAGGGGGCCAGGGCCAGGAAGAGCGTGCCCAGGGTGGCCACCCCGAGGGCGAGCGCGGACTGCTGGGTGGTGACCACCACGCCGCCGCCCACTCCGGCCCGGTCGGCCGGAATGTCGGAGAGCATCAGGCGGATGAGGATGGGGAGTTGGAGGCCCTGGCCGAGGCCGGCCACCGCGACGCCGGGGGCGAGTTCGGCGACGGTCAGACCGGACCAGCCGTGCCACACGGTCAGCGTGAGCAGGGCGATGCCCACCGCCTGGATCACTCCGCCCGCGCTCACCACGCGGGTGCCGAACCGGCCGATCAGCCTCGGCCCGGCCAGTGACGCGGCGAAGAAGGCGAGCGCCATCGGCACCAGGGCCAGACCCGCGTCGACCGGACCCATCCGCAGCCCCTGTTGCAACACCACCGCGACAACGAACATGAAGCCGCTGAAGCCGATCGAGAACGGCACGATCATCACGAGGCCGCGGCGCAGCGACTCCGTCTCCAGGAGGCTCGGCGGCACCAGCGGTGTCCGCCCCAGCCGGTCCGCGCGCCGCTCGACCATGAAGAAGCCGGCCGCAGCGAACGGGAAGACACCCAGCGAGACCCACGTCCACAGCGGCCAGCCCGCGGCCCGCCCCTCGGTGAGCGGGAGCAGCAGCGACAGCAGGGAGAGCGCGAGGAGCAGCGTGCCCGCCACATCGATGGTGGCCGGCTTGTCCGAGCGGGTCTCCGGCACCGAACGGACCGCGAGTACCAGGCCCACGACGGCGACGGGGACGTTCACCAGGAACACCGAGCGCCAGCCCGTACCGGCGACGTCGGCCGCGACCAGCACACCGCCGAGGATCTGTCCGGCGACCATGGAAAGGCCCGCGGTCGCCCCGTACAGGCTCATCGCCTTGGCCCGGCGCGGGCCCTGCGTGGTGGCCTGGATGGTGGCGAGCACCTGCGGCAGCATCAGGGCAGCCGCCGCGCCCTGCGCCACCCGCGCCCCGACCAGCGTCCACGCGGTCGGCGCGAGACCGCAGGCAAGGGAGGTCACGGCGAACGCCGCCATGCCGATCAGGAAGAGCCGGCGCCGGCCCGCCATGTCGCCGAGCCGCCCGCCGAGCACGAGCAGCACCGCATAGGCGACGCCGTACCCGGCGACCACCAGCTCCAGG
Source organism: Streptomyces sp. NPDC048361 (assembly GCF_040651795.1). Lineage (NCBI taxonomy): Bacteria > Bacillati > Actinomycetota > Actinomycetes > Kitasatosporales > Streptomycetaceae > Streptomyces > Streptomyces sp. NPDC048361. The sequence continues at coordinate 119,687 of NZ_JBEZKW010000006.1, read as the reverse complement.
GTCGCGGGGCCCGCGGCGAGGTCACTGTCCATGGACGGCAGAGCGACATTGACGATGAAGAAGTCGATCAGGGGAAGCGCCGCACCGAGCAGCACCGTGAACAGCCCGAGGGGCCCGATGACCGCCCCGTGGTGAGTGACTGGGACGGAGTGCCGTCGGGCCGCAGGTCCGGAGCCGGAGGACACGGAGGGCACGGAGGACGCGGAGGGCACGGAGGACGCGGAGGAGGAAGAGGTGGAAGTGGTGAGAGTGGCGGAAGAAGCTGAAGAAGCTGAAGGGGAGGGAGAGGCGGAGGAAACGAGAGGGGCGGAGGAGGGGGCGGGGGAGGGGCGGGGTGCCGTTCGTACGGTTGATTCGTTCACGATGTCGCTCACGTGGAGAACCATCCTCCTCCTCTGAGCCTGGTACCAGAGTCTCGTTATCCTGGTACCACCACTACCCGGACACCGGCTGACAAGGCTCCGCGGGTGCGGCACTCTGAGACCATGAGCACTGTGGCACCGGCGAGCGACGTCCGCCGCCATGAGCTGGCCGAGTTCCTGCGCAGCCGGCGTGAGCGGATCACCCCCGAACAGGTCGGCCTGCCCCCCGGCCGACGCCGCCGCACCCCGGGGCTGCGCCGCGAGGAGGTCGCCCAGCTCTCCGCCGTCGGCGTCACCTGGTACACCTGGCTGGAACAGGCCCGCGACATCCAGGTCTCCCCGCAGGTCCTCGATGCCCTGGCGCGCGCCCTGCTGCTCGACCCCAGCGAGCGCAGCCACCTCTTCGCCCTGGCCGGCGCCCTCGACCCCACGCCCAACGCGCCCTGCCCCCGGCTCACCCCGGCGCTGCGCGCCATGCTCGACCAGCTGGGCCCGATCCCGGCCTGCGTCCAGAACAGCCGGTACGACATCCTCGCGTACAACCAGACGTACGGCCGGCTGCTGTGCGACCTCGACGCGGTGCCGCCCGAGGACCGCAACTGCCTGTGGCTGGCCTTCACCAACGCCGAGTGGCGGGCCTCGGTCGTCGACCTGCCCGACATGAACCGGGTGATGGCTGCCAAGTTCCGCGCCTCGATGGCCGAGCACCTCGCCGAGCCGGCCTGGAAGGCGCTGCTCGCCCGGCTCGAAGGGGCATCGGCGGAGTTCCGCGAGGTGTGGGCCCGGCACGAGGTCGTCACCCAGGGCGGCAAGACGAAGTACCTGCGCAACGCCCACGTCGGCCTGCTCTCCGTCGAGCACACCAACCTGTGGCTCGGCCCGTCGGCGGGCCCGCGTCTCGTGATGTACGTGCCCTGCGACGACGAGACCCGCGAGCGCCTGGAGCAGCTCCAGGCACTCGTTGCGCCGGACCGCGCTCAGGCGTTGGCGTCCGCCGGGGTCTGAGCCACGGGGGCCTCAAGGCGCCGCGCGGTACGACGCGCCGACTCCTGGGCCCACTTGCCGCTGGTGGCGAGCCCAAGGAACAACACGCTCAGACCGCACCCCGCGATGATCCACCACGCGGGCCGCGCGGCGTCGGGGAAGTGACCCGCGTACGCACCCGCCGAGACACCCGCCATGCCGCCCGCCAGCACCGCGCCGATCACCGCGACGCCCAGGGTCTGGCCGATCTGGCGGCTGGTGGAGGCGACTGCCGCGGCCACACCCGCCTGCGAACGCGGCATCCCGGAGACCGCGGTGTTGGTGATCGGCGCGTTCACCATGCCGAACCCGAGCCCGAACAGGACGTACCCGGTGAAGAGCAGCGCCGTGGTCCGCTCGGCGTCGAAGAGGGCGAACAGCAGCCCGCTCGACGCCATCGCGACACCCGCGATCAGGAGCGAGAGCCGCGGACCCCGGTTGCCGACGAGCCGGCCCGAGATCGGTGCGCACACGAAGGTGAGCGCGGCCATGGGCAGCATGTACAGGCCCGCGTTCAGGGCGCTCAGACCGCGCGCGTTCTGCAGGTAGAGCGTGTTGAGGAAGAGGAACCCGCTGAGCGCGGAGAACGCGGAGACCGCTATCACCGTGGCCCCGCTGAACGGGGCGCTGCGGAAGAAACGCAGGTCGATCAGCGGCTCGGCGCGCCTCGGCTCGTACACGAGGAGCCCCGCGAGCGAGGCGATGGCGAGCGCGGCGAAGACGAGGATCTTCGGCGAGTTCCAGCCGGCGCTCGGCGCCTCGATGATCGCGTACGTCAGTGAGCCGAGCAGCGCGATGACCAGGAGCTGGCCGACCGGGTCGGGGCGGCGCGGCTTGGGCGCGCGCGACTCCGGGATGAAGCGCCAGGTCAGGAACAGCGCGATCAGGCCGACCGGCAGATTGAGCCAGAAGATCGAGCGCCAGCCCACCGATTCGACCAGGGCGCCGCCCACGATCGGGCCCATGGCCATCGAGATGCCGACGACGGCGCCCCACACGCCGATGGCACGGGCGCGTTCACGGGCGTCGGTGAAGGTGTTGGTGATGATCGACATCGCGACGGGGTTGAGCATCGATCCGCCCACCGCCTGCACCATCCGGAAGATCACGAGGGAGGTGAGGCCGGGCGCGAGCGAGCAGAGGAGCGAGCCGATGGTGAACAGGACCAGGCCCGTCTGGAAGACCTTGCGGCGGCCGATGCGGTCGGCGGTCGAGCCCGACAGCATCAGGAGCGAGGCGAGGACGAGGGTGTAGGCGTCGATCGTCCACTGCAGGCCGGAGACTTCGGCGTGGAAGTCCTTCTGCAGGGAGGGGAGGGCAACGTTGAGGACGGTGTTGTCGAGGCTGACGATCAGCAGGCTCAGGCAGCAGATCGCCAGGATGAGCATCCGTCGGCGGTGGGTCGGCTCGGACATGGCTTCGATAGTACGCCTAACTAATGAACCGGGGGTGCTGCGGCCCTGGTGGCGGCGGTCCCGGTGCCGGGGGCACCAGGTGGGGCGTCTCCGGGCTGCGGTCCCTGTACCGGGGGCACCAGGTGGGGCCTCCCCGGGCTGCGGTCCCGGTACCGGGCCACCCGGTGCGGCGCGATCCTGGTGGCGGCGGCCCCGGCAAAGGGCACCTGCCCGCGCGGGTCCCGGCCCCGGCGCTCGGGGCGCTTGCCCGCACGGCCCTCTGAGCTCCGTTGTCCACAGGCCCGGCGCTTGCCCGCACGCCCCCCGAGCCCCGTTGTCCACAGGCCCAGCAGGCGCACGTCCCGCATGCGCGACAATGAACAGATGACCACGCTCTCCATCGGCCCGCACACCGTGCAGCCGCCCGTGGTGCTCGCACCCATGGCCGGCATCACCAACGCCCCGTTCCGCACCCTGTGCCGTGAGTTCTCCGGCGGCAAGGGCCTGTTCGTCAGCGAGATGATCACCACGCGGGCGCTGGTCGAGCGCAACGAGAAGACCATGCAGCTCATCCACTTCGACGAGACCGAGACCCCGCGCTCGATCCAGCTGTACGGAGTGGACCCGGTCACCGTCGGCAAAGCCGTCCGCATGATCGTGGACGAGAACCTCGCCGACCACATCGACCTCAACTTCGGCTGCCCCGTGCCGAAGGTGACCCGCAAGGGCGGCGGCTCGGCCCTGCCCTACAAGCGGCCGCTGCTGCGCGCGATCCTGCACGAGGCGGTCACCAACGCCGGCGACCTGCCGGTCACCATGAAGATGCGCATCGGCATCGACGACGACCACATCACCTATCTCGACGCCGGCCGGATCGCCGTCGAGGAGGGCGTCACCGCGATCGCCCTGCACGGCCGCACCGCCGCCCAGCACTACGGCGGCACCGCCGACTGGGACGCCATCGCCCGCCTCAAGGACCACGTCCCGGAGATCCCGGTCCTCGGCAACGGCGACATCTGGTGTGCCGAGGACGCGCTGCGCATGGTCAAGGAGACCGGCTGCGACGGCGTCGTCGTCGGCCGCGGCTGCCTCGGGCGGCCCTGGCTCTTCGGCGACCTGGTGGCCGCGTTCGAGGGGACGGATTCCTTCGCGCGCCCCACGCTGCGCACGGTCTCCGAGGTGATGCTGCGGCACGCGACGCTGCTCGGCGAGTGGATCGGCGACGAGACGCGCGGTGTGATCGACTTCCGCAAGCACGTCGCCTGGTATCTGAAGGGCTTCGCGGTCGGTTCCACCCTGCGCAAGTCCCTCGCCATCACCTCGTCCCTTCAGGAGCTGGCCGCTCAGTTGAGCGAGCTGGACCTGGACCAGTCGTGGCCGGACGGTGCGGACGGCCCGCGCGGCAGAACGTCCGGAAACAACCGGGTCGTCCTGCCGGACTGCTGGCTGAAGGACCCCTACGACTGCTCCGGCATCACGATGGACGCCGAGCTGGACACCTCCGGCGGCTGATCCGCGCCGGTCCGCGCGGGACCGTACCGGGTCCGGACCGCTCGGAACGGTCCAAAAAGCGGTCCGAAGTCTGGAATCCCGCTCGATCGAGCGCGTGATTCTCGCCACCCCTGATAGGGGTTGCGCTCAGATGAGCGATTTCATGGTGGCTGCACCTCTGAAAGGGGTGGCACTCAGTGCCACCCCTTCTGTGTTCATCTAGTGAACTCACTTGTCGGACGGGCCGCTCAGAAGAGCAGCTATAGACCTTTTCTTGACCAACTCCGTTCAAGTGATGAAGCCACGAGCTCACCCTTCCATACGCTCCAGTCACTTTCGATCTGGTGGCGGACGAGTGGTTACGACCCCGTGACGCGCAAGTGGACGTACCCAGACACCTTCGATCTGGGTATGTTCCTCGCCGTCAGGGCAGCCACCGCGGATTCGAGGAGTCGAGACCCGTGTCGGAAGACAAAGACCTCCAGCACACCCAGAAGTTCGTCTACGACTTCACCGAGGGGAACAGGGACCTCAAGGACCTTCTCGGCGGGAAGGGCGCGAACCTCGCCGAGATGACCAACCTCGGCCTCCCCGTCCCGCCCGGGTTCACGATCACCACCGAGGCCTGCAAGGTCTACCTCGACAGCGGCAACGAGCCGGCCCAGCTGCGCGACGAGGTCAGCGCACACCTCGACGCCCTCCAGCAGAAAATGGGCAAGAAGCTCGGCCAGGCCGACGACCCGCTCCTCGTCTCCGTCCGCTCCGGCGCCAAGTTTTCGATGCCCGGCATGATGGACACCGTCCTCAACATCGGGCTCTCCGACAAGTCCGTCACCGGCCTCGCCAAGCAGTCCGGCGACGAGCGGTTCGCCTGGGACTCCTACCGCCGCCTGATCCAGATGTTCGGCAAGACCGTCCTCGGCGTCGACGGCGAACTCTTCGAGGAAGCCCTCGACGAAGCCAAGGCCGCCAAGAAGATCACCGTCGACACCGACCTCGACGCGAGCGACCTGAAGAAGCTCGTCAAGCACTTCAAGAAGATCGTCAAGACCGAGGCCGGACGCGACTTCCCGCAGGACCCGCGCGAACAGATGGACCTCGCGATCTGCTCGGTCTTCGAATCGTGGAACACCGACCGCGCCAAGCTCTACCGCCGCCAGGAGCGCATCCCCGGCGACCTCGGTACCGCCGTCAACATCTGCTCCATGGTCTTCGGCAACCTCGGCCCCGACTCCGGCACCGGCGTCGCCTTCACCCGCGACCCCGCCTCCGGCCACCAGGGCGTCTACGGCGACTACCTGCAGAACGCCCAGGGCGAGGACGTCGTCGCCGGCATCCGCAACACCGTCGCCCTCGCCGACCTGGAGGGCATCGACAAGAAGTCCTACGACCAGCTCATGGGCATCATGGAGACCCTGGAGACCCACTACAAGGATCTCTGCGACATCGAGTTCACCATCGAGCGCGGCCAGCTGTGGATGCTCCAGACCCGCGTCGGCAAGCGCACCGCGGGCGCCGCCTTCCGCATCGCCACCCAACTCGTCGACCAGGGCCTCATCGACGAGGCCGAGGCCCTCCAGCGCGTCAACGGCGCCCAACTCGCCCAGCTGATGTTCCCCCGCTTCGACGACGGGGCCAAGAGCGACCTCATCGGCCGCGGCATCGCCGCCTCGCCCGGCGCCGCCGTCGGCAAGGCCGTCTTCGACTCCTACACCGCCGTCAAGTGGTCGCGCTCGGGCGAGAAGGTCATCCTGATCCGCCGCGAGACCAACCCCGACGACCTCGACGGCATGATCGCCTCCGAGGGCATCCTCACCTCCCGCGGCGGCAAGACCTCGCACGCCGCCGTCGTCGCCCGCGGCATGGGCAAGACCTGTGTCTGCGGCGCCGAGGAGCTGGAGGTCGACACCAAGCGCCGCCGCATGACCACCCAGGCCGGCACCGTCATCGAAGAGGGCGACGTCGTCTCCATCGACGGTTCCACCGGCAAGGTCTACCTCGGTGAGGTCCCCGTCGTACCGTCCCCGGTCGTCGAGTACTTCGAGGGCCGCATGCACGCCGGCGCCGACGACGCCGACGAACTGGTCGGCGCCGTCCACCGCGTCATGGCCTACGCCGACCGCGTACGCCGCCTGCGCGTACGGGCCAACGCCGACAACGCCGAAGACGCCCTGCGCGCCCGCCGCTTCGGCGCCCAGGGCATCGGCCTGTGCCGCACCGAGCACATGTTCCTCGGCGAGCGCCGCGAAATGGTCGAGAAGCTCATCCTCGCCGACACCGACGACGAGCGTGAGACGGCACTCAGTGCCCTGCTGCCGCTCCAGAAGAAGGACTTCGTCGAGCTGTTCGAGGCGATGGACGGACTCCCCGTCACCGTGCGCCTCCTCGACCCGCCGCTCCACGAGTTCCTGCCCGACATCACCGAGCTCTCCGTGCGCGTCGCCCTCGCCGAGTCCCGCAAGGACGCCAACGAGAACGACCTGCGCCTGCTCCAGGCCGTCCACAAGCTGCACGAGCAGAACCCGATGCTCGGCCTGCGCGGCGTACGCCTCGGCCTCGTCATCCCCGGCCTGTTCGCCATGCAGGTACGCGCCATCGCCGAAGCCGCAGCCGAGCGCAAGAACGCCAAGGGCGACCCCCGCGCCGAAATCATGATCCCGCTGGTCGGCACCGTCCAGGAGCTGGAGATCGTCCGCGAGGAGGCCGACACCGTCATCGCCGAGGTCGAGGCCGCCACCGGCGTCGAGCTCAAGCTGACCATCGGCACCATGATCGAGCTGCCCCGCGCCGCCCTGACGGCCGGCCAGATCGCCGAGGCCGCCCAGTTCTTCAGCTTCGGCACCAACGACCTGACCCAGACCGTGTGGGGCTTCTCCCGCGACGACGTCGAGGCCAGCTTCTTCACCGCCTACCTGGAGAAGGGCATCTTCGGGGTCTCCCCGTTCGAGACCATCGACAAGGACGGCGTCGGCTCGCTCGTACGCTCCGCCGTCGAGGCAGGCCGCGCCACCCGACCCGACCTCAAGCTCGGCGTCTGCGGCGAGCACGGCGGCGACCCCGAGTCGGTGCACTTCTTCCACGAGGTCGGCCTGGACTACGTGTCCTGCTCGCCGTTCCGCATCCCCGTCGCCCGCCTCGAAGCCGGCCGCGCCGCCGCGCAGTCCAAGGGCAGCGACTCCCGCTGAGACCCCGGAGCCGCCGCCGGGTCCCCGACCCTCACCACCGATCCGGCGGCGGCTCCGGCCACCAAGAAGGGGCAGCAACCCTGTGCGGGGGTGTGCTGCCCCTTTCGCATGGATCGTTGCCCGAAGTGCCGGGCCCGCTCGGATCGTTGCCCGAAGTGCCGGGCCCGCTCGGATCGTTGCCCGAAGCGCCGGGCCCGCTCAGATGGTTGCCGGAAGTGCCGGCGCCACACGGATGATTGCCGGAAGTGCCGGGCCCGTACGGATGGCTGCCCGAAGTGCCGGGCCCGTACGGATGGCTGCCCGAAGTACCCGACTCGCCTGGATGGTTGCCCGAAGTACCGAAACCCTCTGCGGTAAGCGCCCCGCATGAACCAGGTATGCAACCGCTTAATTCCTGTTGAATGGCGGACATTTAACAGGACCGTGGCCGGAAATGCAGAGTGCGGTTCACGGATCCCCACCCGTGAACCGCACTCTGTCAACCACGCCGAGCACGGAGCCGCCACCTACGCCCACCGCCGCCAGAGCCTGTGAAGCCCCCCACGGTCTTCGCAGAATCTTTCCGGTTGGCTCGGTGTCGTGCCCGACGAGGTACAGCTTTTCGTCCTCGGGGCCCCTTCCGCGAGGCCTTTCAACTGTGGCTGAAAGGCCCGTGGTCACGGGCAGTGACGGGAGGCATACTCAGTCGAGTCGATCGGGGGATCAATTGCGGATGCAACATGACGCAACAGGTTGCAACACAGTGGACAGGTGGGGTTTCGGTGCTGCGCATTCATTTCACCGGCGAGGATCTGGCCCGGCTCCGTATGGCGCCGGGTCCCGACACGCTGTGGGAAACGATTCTCAGCTTTCACCGCTTAAGGGACCGGCGGGGCGCCTCCGTATTCGGCGAATGGCGACAGGAAACTCGCGGCCGGCTGAGCGGAGAAACACGATTGCTCTCCGCAGTCGTTCCCTGTCGAGGATATTTCCCCGACTTTCTCACCCCGCCCCGGGGCCCGCATTCCCTCGACGCCGGACTTGAACACATACGCGAAACAGGACCCGCACGCCTGAACGAAGAACTCTCCCGGCTCCCCGGCGGCCGGCCCTCCACCGGCTGGGCCGCCTCCCTCGCCGACGGCTGCACCACCCAACTCGGCCGCCTCGCCGACGCGTTGGCCGCCTACCACCACGCGGCCGTCTCCCCGTACTGGGCCCACATCCAGACCCGCGTCGACGCCGACCGCGCCGCCCGCGGCCGCGCCCTGCTCGACGGCGGCGCCGGCGAACTCCTCGCCTCACTCCCGCCCATGCTCCGCTGGCGCGCCCCCGTACTCGAAGCCGACTACCCCGTCGACCGCGAACTCCATCTGGGCGGCCGCGGACTGCTCCTGCAACCCTCCTTCTTCTGCCGCCGCACCCCCGTCGCCCTCCACAACCCCACACTCCCGCCCGTCCTCGTCTACCCGGTCACCCACACCCAGGCGCCCTACGAATCCCCGCCGGGCCCCGACCGCGGCACCTCACTCGGCCGCCTCGTCGGCCACACCCGCGCCGGCGTCCTGCACGCCATCGGCAACGGCTGCACCACCAGCGAACTCGCCCGCAGGGCAAGCGTCTCCCTCGCCTCCGCGAGCCAGCACGCCGGAGTCCTGCGCGACGCCGGCCTCCTGGTCACCCTGCGCCACGGCAACTCCGTCCTGCACACCCTGACCCCGCTCGGCTCCGCCCTGCTGTGCGGCGGCACTCCACCCGCACCGCGCCGGCTTCAGTCGTCGATCCCCGAGCGCTCCACGCCGGCCACGATGTAACGCTGGAGCAGCAGGAAGACCAGGACCAGCGGCACGATGGACACGGCCGCCGCCACGAACAGCTCGTGCAGATGGACCACTTGAGCCGTGGTGAACGTCGACAACGCCACCTGAACCGTCCACGCCCCACGGTCCTGCCCGATCACCAGCGGCCACAGAAAGGAATTCCAGGCACCGATGAACACAATGGTGCCGACGGCCGCGAACACCGGACGCGCATTGGGCACGACGATCCGCCAGTACGTCCGCCAATACCCAAGACCGTCCACCCGGGCCGCATCCTCAAGCTCCCGTGGAAATCCCGTGAAGAATTGGCGGAAGACGAAGCACGCGAACCCCGAGAACAGCGTGGGAACGATCAGACCCCGCAGGCTCGACACCCAGCCGAGCGACGAAACAAGAACGAAACTCGGTACGAACGTCACCGCCGCCGGAACCATCAGCGTACCGATCACCGCGTAGAACACCTGGTTGGCGAAGCGGTACGGGATCCGCGCGAGCCCGTACCCCGCAAGCGACGCCAACAGCAGCGTCCCCACCGTCGTCGCCACCGCGATCAGCGCCGAGTTGAGCAACGACCGCGCCATCGGCACCGCCGGATCGTCGAACAGCTCCCGCACGTTCGACCAGTGCAGCGTGGACGGGAAGAACGTCCACGCGGGCGACGTGATGTCCTGCTCGGCGGCCAGACCGTTGCGCACCAGCAGATAGAACGGCACCAGGAACAACAGCGCCAGCACCACCAGCACCACCGCGCGCACCGCACGCCCGGCCCGCACCAGCGCATCGTCCGCACCGGCCCCCACCCGCCCCGGCGCCCTCACGCGTCGGCCTCCTTCCTGCCCAGACCGAACCACCGGGCCTGGAACACCGTCACCACCGCGATGATCAGCGCCAGGATCACCGCACCCGCACTGCCCATCCCCAGGTTCTGCCCCTGACCGAGCGCCGTGTAATAGAGATAGACCAACGGCGGACGGGCATACGGCGGAAAGCCCCGCGCATCGGAGAGCAAGGTGTAGAACTCGTCGAACGCCTGGAACGCGTTGATCACCAACAGCAGCACCACCGCCACCGACGTGGTGCGCAGCTGCGGAAACGTGATGTGCCGGAACACCTGCCACCCCGGCCGCGCCCCGTCGACCGCCGCCGCCTCATACAGCCGCGGACTGATCCGCTGAAGCCCCGCCAGGAAGAGGATCATGTAGAACCCGGCCTGCAGCCACAGCCGTACGGTCACGATGACCAGCCAGTACCACGGCGGATGCGTCGTCGACAGCCACGCCGTCTGATCGGCCCCGAACCAGCCCAGCACCGTGTTCGCCAGACCGAACCGCACACCGTTGAAGATCGACAGCTTCCAGATCAGAGCCGCCACCACATACGAACAGGCGGCGGGCAGGAAGAACACCGAGCGGAAGAACGCCTGGAAGCGCCGGGTCCGGTTCACCATGAGCGCGAGACCCAGCGCCAGCACATACGTCGCGGGCACGATGAACAGCGAGAACACCGCGAACGTGCCCAGACTGGAGGTGAACGCGCCGTCCCGCAGCATCGCCGTGTAGTTGTCGAAGCCCACGAAGTCGGTCGGCGAGACCGTGTTGTGGGCGTCGAAGAAACTGAGATAGACACTCCACAGGAGCGGAACGTACGTGAAGAGCGCCAGCCCGGCCGCGAACGGACCGACGAAGATCCAGAACCAGAGGGCGTCATTGGTCCGGCGCCGCATCGAGAGACGCGTCGTGGAAGACCGTCGCGTCGCGGGGCGCCGCATCGAAGGACGTCGCATGATGGTCAGCGCTTCTTCACCCGCTGAAGTTCGTCATTGGTCTTCCGGATGACAGATTTCATCTCACTGTCAGGGCTCGCCCCATCCTTGATGATCCGGTTCAGCGCGTCCTGGTAAGCGCTCTGCATCGTCGGCGTCCACAGCAACGGCTGTGCGTATCCGTCCTCCGTCACCAGCCTCACCACCTCGGCCGCCGCGCCCTGCCGCAGCTTCGCCGCCTTCTTGGCGAGCGAGAGCCGCGCCGGGATGTGGAAGCCGTAGGACAGCGCGAAGTCCTCCTGGAAATCGGCGCGTTCCACCCAGAGCCACTTCACATACGCCTTCGCCTCGGCCTGGCGCTTCGAGCGCGTCGACACCGCCGCGGCATACGCCCCCACCGGCACCGACGGCTTACCGCCCGGCCCGTCCTGCGGGAACGGCAGCACCCCGAAGTCGTCCCCCAGCGCCTTCTGCACCGCCGGCAGCGCCCACAGGCCCGACCACTGCATGGCGGTCAGCCCCTGCGTGAACGCCGACGGGTCCGACCAGTCGCTCGGCGCACCCAGCAGCAGCGACTTGTCCGTATACAGCCGGCGCACCTTGCCGAGCACCCGGGCGGCCGCCGGATCGTCGAAACCCGCCCTGCCGTCCGCGGTGACCAGGCTGAGGCCGGCCGCGTACAACGGCGTACCGCCCAGCACACCGGCGCCCCCGTCGTTCCCGAGGAACAGCCCCTTGACCCTGTTCCGCGTCAACGCCTTGGCCGCGTCGACGAGTTCGTCCAGCGAACCGGGCGGCCGAACCCCGGCGTCCCGCAGCAGACTCTTGCGGTAGTACAGGAACTGCGTATCGACGACCTGCGGCACACCCCAGATCTTCCCGCCGTACGTCTTAGGCGCGAGCACCGCCGGATTGAAATCGTCCTTCACACCGTCGAACAACGCCGTGAGATCGGCGACCTGCCCGCCCTGAATCTGGTCCAGCGTCGGCCCGTTGACCTCGAAGACGTCCGGGCCCGACGACGTGAGCAACGCTGCCGCGGTCTGCTGGTCGTAATTGCCCGGCCGCCACTGGACGTTGACCTTCGCCTTGTCGTACGCCGCCGCATACCGGCGCACCGCCGCCTCGGTCCCGCTCTCGCCGTACTGGTGGTACCAGTGGTCGAGCGTCACCTTCCCGCCCGGCGAACCACCGCTGTCGCGCCCGGTGTTGGAGCCGCAAGCGGTGAGCAGACCCAGTGCGGCCCCGGTGCCGAGCAGTGCCCTGCGGCTGATCGTCATGGCGTACGCCCCTGTTCGTCGTCCCGCTGTACTCATCCCGCTGTACCGCTCAACGATCAACCATGCGGGACGATTGCGACAGGGCTATTGCGACGGTGTGTCGGCCACGGAGGCGCCCCGCCCGAGGATGGCCGAAAAGTCGACCGCGAGACGGCGATGAGTTCCCGCCCGGGCCCCGGTCTACCCCTCGTAAGCAACGCCACGGCCCCCGAGGGAGCACACCATGCCCACCATGATCTTCGTCAATCTGCCGGTGAAGGACCTGGACCGTTCCAAGGACTTCTTCGGCAGGCTGGGCTACACCTTCAACCCCCAGTTCACCGACGAGAACGCCGGCTGCCTGGTCATCAGCGACACGATCTACGCGATGCTCCTGACCGAACCGTTCTTCAAGGGGTTCACCCAGCGCCAGATCGCCGACACCGCCACCACCGTCGAGTCGATCGTCTGCCTCAGCGCCGACAGCCGCGAAGAGGTCGACCGCCTCGTCGACACCGCGCTGACGTCGGGCGGTTCGCCCGCCAACGACACCATGGAACAGGGCCCCATGTACGGCCGCTCCTTCCTGGACCCCGACGGGCACCACTGGGAGGTCATGTACATGGACCCGGCCGCGATCAACAGCTGACATCCGGGCCGTACGGCTGCCTCGCACCCCCTCGCGCCTCACGCCCCCTTGCGCAACGGCGGCCCGCTGCGGCACGGCGACCCGCTCGTCACAGCCCCTCGAACGTCACGCCGGTGAGCTGCTCGGATGCCGCCCACAGCCGTTCACCGGCGACGTCGTTCAGCGTCCAGGGTGCCCGCCAGGAGGGGGCGGGCGCACCGCGCCACATCATCAGGGACGGTCCCGTGAACGAGTCGGGCCGCACCCCGGGCGCGGTCGCCGCGTACAGCGTGGGCAGCGCGCCCGCCTCCGCGGGCTGGGCCATGATCCGGTTGCCGAGCTCGACGATCCGCTCGGCCCTCCTGCGGCCCTCCATACGGACGGCCTGCGTCTGCAGATTGGTGGCGGCATAGCCAGGATGCGCGGCCGCAGCGACGACATCCGAGCCAGCCGCGTCGAGCCGCCGCGCCAGCTCGTGCACGAACAGCAGGTTCGCCGACTTGGAACGCCCGTAGGCGACCCACCGCCGGTAGCGGCGGACACTGTTGAGATCACGGATATCAATAGTTGACAGTGCGTGCATGCCACTCGACAGGCTCACCACCCGGGCCGCCCGCAGCCGGGGCAGGAGCAGCCCGGTGAGCGCGAAGTGACCGAGGTGGTTGACGCCGAACTGCGTCTCGAACCCGTCGGCGGTCCTGCCGTAGGGGAGCGCCATCACCCCCGCGTTGTTGATCAGCAGATCGAGCCGCTCGTACGGAAACGTCTTGGCGAACGCCCGCACCGAGGCGAGGTCGCCCAGGTCGAGCAGCCGCAACTCCACGTCCGCACCCGGGACTTCGCCCCGGATGCGCTCCTCGGCCTCCTTGCCCCGCGGTTCACTGCGACAGGCGAGCACCACGCGCGCGCCGCGCCGAGCGAGCTCCCGCGCGGTGACCAGACCGATCCCGCTGTTGGCCCCGGTGACGACGGCGGTGCGGCCGCTCTGATCGGGGATGTCCTGAGCGCTCCAGCCACGATTCATACATCCACCGTACCGGCCGGTATGCCGGGAGAGGGGCGTCTAATGGGAATGCTCGGTCACGTAGGTCCGGACGGCTTGCGCCGCGTCGTCGAGGCAGGCGCCGGTTTCCAGGTCGAAGCGGTGTTTGAGGAGCGGGGAGGCCACATAGGGGCGACCCTCCGGGGTGGCGCCGAGCAGCCCGCGGGACAGGACGTAGGCGCCGGTGAACGGGTCGCGGTTGTCGATCGCGTAGGTGCGGCCGCGCCGGTCGGTGAAGACGGCGGCCTGGCGGCCGTCGGGGAGGAGGGCGGCGACGCCGCGTCCGGGCGTGAGGCGGGCGGCCTCGCAGACCGCGACCGAGCCTTCCTCCAGCTTGAGATGGACCATCGTCATCGGGTGGCTCCCAGGGTGAGGAGGGGAAGTTCCGGCTTGATCTGGTCGCGCTCCGGGACGAAGCGCACCGACGGGTCGGGCGCGCCGGGCGCGTTCACGAAGGAGACGAAGCGGGCGAGCCGCTCGGGGTCGTCGAGGGTCTCGCCCCACTCGTCGCGGTAGCCGGCCACATGCGCGGCCATCAGAGCTTCGAGTTCGGCGCAGATGCCGAGCGAGTCGTTCACCACCACGTCCTTGACGTGGCCGAGGCCGCCCTCGATGCGCTCCAGCCACACCGAGGTGCGCTCCAGACGGTCGGCGGTGCGGATATAGAACATGAGAAATCTGTCGATCAAACGGACAAGTTCGTCATCTGTCAGATCCTGGGCGAGCAGATCGGCGTGGCGCGGGCTCGCGCCGCCGTTGCCTCCTACATACAGGTTCCAGCCGTTGGCCGTGGCGATGACACCAAAGTCCTTCGACTGGGCCTCGGCGCACTCGCGGGCGCAGCCGGAGACCGCCGACTTCAGTTTGTGCGGCGAGCGCAGGCCCCGGTAGCGCAGCTCCAGGTCGATGGCCATCCGCACCGAGTCCTGCACACCGTAGCGGCACCACGTCTGGCCGACGCACGACTTCACCGTACGCAGTGACTTCCCGTACGCGTGCCCGGACTCGAAACCGGCGTCCACCAACCTGGTCCAGATGAAGGGGAGTTGGCCGACGCGGGCGCCGAAGAGGTCGATGCGCTGGCCGCCCGTGATCTTCGTGTAGAGACCGAAGTCGCGTGCCACCTCGCCGATCACGATGAGCTTGTCCGGGGTGATTTCCCCGCCGGGGATGCGCGGCACGACCGAATAGGAGCCGTTGCGCTGCAAGTTGGCGAGGAAGTGGTCGTTGGTGTCCTGGAGCGCGGCCTGTTCGCCGTCCAGGATGTGCCCGTTGCCCAGGGCGGCCAGGATCGAGGCGACCGTCGGCTTGCAGATCTCGCACCCCTCGCCGCCGCGCGCCCGGGTGCGCCCGTGTCCGTCGAGGAGTTCGGTGAAGGTGGTCAGGCGCAGCGCGAGCGCGATCTCGTACAGCTCCTGGCGGGTCTGCGCGAAGCACGGGCACAGCCCGGTGTCGCCGGACTTCGGCAGCAGCATGCCGATGGTTTTGACGCAACTGCCGCATCCGGTACCGGCCTTGGTGCAGCGTTTGACCTCGGGCAGGGAGGTGCAGGCGGTGATGGCGCCCTTGGTGACGTTGTGGCAGGAACAGATGACGGCGTCCTCGGGCAGGGATTCCGGGCCGAGCGCGGCCGGTGCGCCGAGCCCGGCGGGCAGGACCAACTGCTCGGGCGCGACCGGGGGGACGTGTCCGGTGAGCGGGCGCAGCGTGCCGTAGGCGTCGGCGTCACCGACGAGGACGCCGCCGAGCAGGGCGCCGTCGCGGGAGATGACCAGCTTTTTGTAGACGCCGGAGCGGGAGTCCGAGTAGACGACGTCGAGGCAGCCTTCGGCGGTGCCGTGCGCGTCGCCGAACGAGGCGACGTCGACGCCGAGCAGCTTCAGTTTGGTCGACAGGTCGGCGCCGGTGAAGGCGCGTTCGCCGGCCGCGGCGATGGTGTCGGCGGCGGTCTCGGCCATGTCGTAGCCGGGCGCGACCAGGCCGTACACCCGGCCGTCCGCGGCCAGCGCGCACTCGCCGATCGCGAAGACCGCGGGGTCGCTGGTGCGGCACTGTTGGTCGACGACTATGCCGCCGCGCTCGCCGACGGTGAGTCCGCAGTCGCGGGCCAGCTGGTCGCGGGGGCGGACACCGGCGGAGAAGACCACGAGATCGGTTGACAGATGAGAGCTGTCGGACAGTGTCATTCCATTGACGCGTCCCTCCTCACCGGCGGTGATCTCCTGTGTGCCGACCCCGGTGTGCACGGTGAGGCCCATGTTCTCGATGGTGCGCAGCAGCGCCGCGCCGCCGCCCGCATCGACCTGCACCGGCATCAGACGGGGTGCGAACTCCACGATGTGCGTGTCGAGGCCGAGCCCGCGCAGCGCGCCGGCCGCCTCAAGGCCGAGCAGCCCGCCGCCCACCACCGCGCCGGTCGTCGCGGTCTTCGCGTACGCCTCGATGGCGAGCAGGTCCTCGATGGTGCGGTAGACGAAGCAGCCCGGGATGTCCTTGCCGGGGACGGGCGGCACGAACGGGTACGAGCCGGTGGCCAGGACGAGCGTGTCGTAGGCGAAGGTGCGGCCCGAGCGGGCGGTGACGGTGCGCGCCGCCCGGTCGACGGTTTCGGCGGGGTCGTCCACGTACAGCTCGATGCCGTGTTCCCGCATGAAGGCGTCGGGTACGAGGCTGAGTTGGTCGGGTGTCTTTCCCTCGAAGTATGAGGTGAGGTGGACGCGGTCGTACGCCGGGCGGGGTTCCTCGCACAGCACGACCACCCGGGTCCGCCCGGTCGCGCCGCGCTCGGCGAGTGCTTCGAGGAAGCGCTGACCGACCATGCCGTGGCCGATGACGACGAGGGTGGAAAGGTGTTCGGTGGGCACGTCAGGAACCTCCGTCGTGGGTGAGCAGGTGGAGCAGGGGCGCGTCGGGTACGGGTTCGTCGCCCTGCCAGGTCCGGGCGAGCGCCCCGACCGCGCCGAGATCGCCGAGGAGTACGCCCCCGACCAGGCGGTCGCCGCGTACGACGACCTTGCGGTAGGCGCCCCGGGTGGCGTCCGCGAGGTGGGCCACGTCGTCGCCGGGGCGGGGCGTGGGTTCGCCGAACGCGGCCAGGTCCAGGGGGCGCGGGCCGCCGAGGGTGAGCCGGGTCAGGCCCCGGGTTCCCGGGTAGGTTCCGCGGCCGGTGGCGAGCAGCCGGCCCAGAGCGTCGGCCTGTTCGAGCGCGGGGCCCGCGAGTCCGTACACCGTGCCGCGATGCTCGGCGCAGTCGCCGATGGCGTGGATGGCGGGGTCGGTGGTGCGCAGCTCGTCGTCGACGACGATGCCCTGGCGGACGTCGAGCCCGGCGTCGAGTGCGAGGCCGGTGCGTGGGCGGACGCCGGTGGCGAGGACGACGAGTTCGGCGCCGAGGACGAAGCCGTCGGCGAGTTCGACGTCGGTGCCGGCGGGCCCGGTCAGCCCGCGTACCCGGCACTCGGTGTGCACTTCGACACCGAGGAGTTCGAGATGGGTACGGAGCAAGGCCGATGCGCCCGCGTCGATCTGACGCTCCATCAGGCGTTCGCCCTGCTGGGCGAGGACGACTTGGGCCCCGCATTCGGCGAGCGCCCGCGCCGCCATCACCCCCAGCAGTCCGCCTCCGATGACCACGGCGCGGGCGCCCTCCCGGGCCCGTTCGCGCAGGGCGAGCGCGTCGTCGAGGGTGCGGAAGGGGTGGACGCCGTCGGGCAGCCGGCCCTCGCGCAGCCCCCGCAGCGGCGGCAGCACCGGGTTCGAGCCGGTCGCGAGCACGAGGCGCCCGTACGGGACGGCGCTGCCGTCGTCGCAGTGCACCACCCGGGCCGTACGGTCGATCCGCACCGCCCGCACGCCGCGCCGCACCGGCACCGGGGGCAGGGCGATCACCTCGGGCCCGTACCGTCCGGCAAGCACCTCCGCGAGGAGCACCCGGTTGTACGGTGCGTGGGGCTCCTCGCCGATGACGGTCACCGGGACATGCCGGGCCAGGCGGGCACCCGCCGTGCCGCCGCCGATCACCACGATGTCCGTACTCATGCGCCCAGCGTGGGCGCGCGCTGTTTCCCGGTGGCATCCCGCCGATTACCGCGGGGGAACCTTGCGCTCAGCGGGTCGGGGGGCGGGGTGTGAGGAGAGAGGCCGGTCGTTGGGGGCGGGGTGAGCGGAGTGGGCCGGTTTTCGGGGGCGGGGTGTGAGGAGTGGGGCCGGTTTTCGGGGGTGGGTGGTTCTTGGGGTGGGCCGGTCGTTGGGGGCGGGTGGTTCTGGGGTGGGGTAAACCGAACCATGAAGATCCGTACTGGCACGATCGAAAGGGCGGCCCGGGAGCGGGAGCCTTGACGCATGGACCTCGCGCAGCGGCACCCCGCATCCACACCGACCGCATCCACACCGACGGTATCTACCCCGGCCGCCTCCGCCCCGGCCGCACTCATGCCGAACGCCTCCGCACCGGCCGCATCCACACCGGCCGCATCCGCACCGGCCGCATCCTCGGCATCGACCCCGCTCGCCTTCCTGCGTGAGCCCTTCCGGGCGGCGACGTGGCTGCGGTTCGTCTACCTCCTCCTTGCGCTCCCCGTCGGCATCCTGTGCGTCCCCATAGCTCTGGTCGGTGGGCCGGCCGGCCGGATACAGCGCGGGCTCGCCCGCGGGCTCCTCGGTGTGGAGGCGGCCGACCCCGGCCCCGATGGCCGTGGGGGGCTGCTCGCCCTGGCCCACGCCGTGATCAGCGTGCCGCTCAACCTCATAGCGCTTGCCGTGTCCGGCTACTTCTGGACGGTGGTCGTCATCAACCTGGCCTACCCGTTGCGGCCCGGCGGGGACCCGAGCCAGGCGTGGGGCGGCCCCACGATGGCCGGCGCGTGGGCGGTGCACGGCCTCGGCGGCGGGGTGCCCTTCCTGCTCATCACGCCCTGGGTGATGAGGGGCTTCACCCTGATCCAGGCCCGCCTGGTCAAGGGTTTCCTCGGCGCGGACCGCACCGGGCTCCTGAAGACGACCTGGACAGCCCTGGCGCTCGCCCTGGTCTGCGCGTTTCTGTCCATACCCGTGATCCACCAGCTCTGACTGGCGGGCCTAGGTTGTTCTCATGCACCGTCCGTTCCTGGCGCGATCCGTGGCGATCCTCGAGTTCCCCTACCGGCGGGACCGGCTCGCCGCCGTTGCGCGGGCCGCGTTCTACTCGCTCGTCGCGCTGCCCCTCGCCTTCTCCGGCCTCCTCGCGGTCGCCCTGGTCCTGCTGGCGGGCGCGGTGCTGTCGTGGACGGCGCCGGGGCTCTGGCTCGTCGCCGCCGGTGTTCGCGGGGCGCTGGCGCTCGGAGACCTGCAACGTGCGCTGGCGCGGCGCCTGTTGGGGCTTGAGATCGACCCGCCGGCGCGGGCGGAGACCGCCGGGGTGCTCGACTGGCGGCGCTCGGTGCTGGGAGGCAGGCCCGGATGGCGGGCGGTGTGCTGCGCCCTGGCCGCACCGCTGACGGCGCTGCTGCCCTTGCTCGCCGTGTACGTCGGCTACGTGCAGGGGGTGCTCCTCACCCTGTATCCGGTGCTCAAGCGGTGGAACTACTTCACGATCAGGAAGCCCGACGGGTCCGTACGGCATGTGGGACTGGAGGTGGGGGGAGTGGAGTTCGACAGCTGGCCGCGGTGGCTGGCGCCCTTCGCTCTCGGGCTGCTCCTCCTGTACGTGGCGCCGTGGCTCGACCGCCACGCGCTCGCCCCGCACCGGATGCTGCTCACCGCGCTGCTCGGGCCCGACCGGGCGGACCAGCGGATCCGGACCCTGGAGGAGACCCGGGCGCAGGCCGTCGACGATGCGGCGGCGACCCTGCGCCGTATCGAGCGGGATCTGCACGACGGGACCCAGGCCCGTCTGGTGGGTCTGGGGATGCACCTCACGATGATCCGCGAACTGGTGGCGGGCGGAGCGGAGCCGGACCGGATCCTGCGCGTCGTCGAGACCGCCCAGAGCAATGCCAAGCAGGCCGTCGCCGATTTGCGCCACCTGGTCAAGGGCATCCATCCGCCGGTGCTCGACCAGGGGCTGGACACCGCGCTCGCGACTCTCGCGGCGGACAGCGCGCTGCCGGTGCGGGTGGAGTGCGGCATCGAGGGCAGGCCGAGTCCGGCGATCGAGTCCATCGCGTACTTCTGCACGGCCGAGTTGCTCGCCAACGCGGCCAAACACAGCGGGGCTTCGCAGGCGAAGGTCACCGTGACCGGTGCGGCGAAGATCCTGTTGTTGATGGTGGCTGACGACGGGCGCGGGGGAGCGATGGTGGGCGCGGGAAGCGGACTCGCCGGCCTGCGGGCCCGGGTGCGTACCGTCGACGGCTCACTGACCTGCAACAGCCCCGTCGGAGGGCCTACGGTGGTGAGCGTGGTGCTGCCGTTCAGGTGAGCGGCGGCCGACTGAGCACCGGCGCGTCACACCGGACACCCGGACACGGAACACCGGACGCGGAACACCGGACGCGGAACACCGGACACCGGCATCAGACAACAGACACAGGCACCAGACACCGGGCACCGAACGCCGGCACGACACGCGTGCCATCGCCTCTGTTTTCGTCTCCGCTACCAACAACAGAATGGGTCACCGTATGCGCGTCGTCATCGCCGAGGACTCCTCGATCCTTCGTGACGGGCTCGTCCAGCTTCTGGAGATGCGGGGCGTGGAGGTGGCGGCCGCGGTGGCGGACGCGCAGGCGCTGCTGGCCGCGGTCGCCGAACACCGGCCCGACGCGGCGGTGGTGGACATCCGGCTGCCGCCGACACAGACCGACGAGGGGCTGCGCGCGGCTGTGGAGATCCGGCGTACGGCGCCGGGCACCGGGGTGTTGATCTTCTCGCAGTACGTGGAGACCAGGTATGCGGCGCAGCTCATCGGCGACGGCGGGGCGGGGGTGGGCTATCTGCTCAAGGAACGCGTCGTGGACATCGGCGAGTTCGTGAACGCGCTGGAGCGGGTCGCGGCGGGCGGCACCGCGCTCGACCCGGAGGTGGTGGCCCAGCTGTTCGGCGCGAGCCGACGGGCCGCGGCCCTCGACGGGCTCACCCCGCGCGAACGGGAGGTGCTGGGCCTGATGGCGGAGGGCCGTACCAACCATGCCATCGCCGATGGGTTCGGGGTGTCGGAGCGGGCGGTGGAGAAACACATCGCGAACATCTTCACCAAGCTGGACCTGCCCCCTTCGGAGTCGGGCCACCGCCGCGTCCTGGCGGTCCTTCGCTACCTGGACCGCGGTGCCGACTGAGTCGTCCAACTGAGCGGGCCGACTGAGCGGGCCGACTGAGTCGGCCGGTTGGGCCGGCCGGTTGGGCCGGCCGGCTGGGCCGGCCGGCTGGGTCCGACCCGACCCGACCCGACCCGACCCGGCCCGACTCCGCCCGACCCGACCCGACCCGACCCGGCTCGGTGCGGCTGCGGGTGCGGGTGCGGGTGGGGTCGGGTGTGGGTGCGGGTGGCTGGGTGGCCAGGGTGTTTGCGGTGGCCTCTTAATGGGTGGTCAGGCGATCCTCAAGGGGGCCTTAAGGATTGCGGATTGGGCGCTGACCAGGGGGTTTCGCCGGTTGCGCCGACCTAGGCTGCCGGGCGTGACGATCGAGGCCACCGACCCGCAGCTTGCCGCGTACCCGGCGTTGTCCGCCTATCTCGCCCTCCAGGCTCGTCAGGAGCAACGGGAAGAGCAGGGCGAGGAGCAACTGGAGGGCGCGGGGCAAGTCGCGTACTGCGGCGCTGTGTTGGAGGTGCCGGATGTCGCGCCGGATGTCCCGCCGGTGGTGGAGCCGGTGGAGCCGGTGGAGCCGGTGGAGCGCCGGGGGTTCGGGCCGGCCGGCGATGCGGGGGCATTGGGGGCGGCCGGCCGTCAGGGCGGGCGGCCGGTGCGGGTGGGGCCTCGCGTCATGCGGCGAGGGATCCTCGTGGGGGCCGGCGGTGTGGGGTTGGTGTGGGGGACGCAGGCCGAGCCGTCCGCGCGGCTGGACGCGCTCTTCGCGAGCGGGGCGCATCTGTCGGGGCTGCTCGCCGGGTACGGAATCCTGGTGATGCTGCTGCTCATGGCCCGGGTGCCCGCCGTCGAACACGGCGTCGGCGCCGACCGGCTCGCCCGCTGGCACTCGCTCGGCGGACGCTACGTCCTGACGCTCGTCGGCGCGCATCTGGTGCTCGCGTTGTGCGCGTACGCCGCGTACACCGGCACCGACCTGCTGCGGTCGGCCACCCGGTTGCTCGACTATGGAGGCATCCTGGCGGCCATGCTCGGCACGTTGGCGTTCGGGGCCGCCGGGGTCAGCTCGGTGCGGGCGGCGCGGGCGCGGATCTCCCAGGAGACCTGGCGTGCCCTGCACTTCCTCACCTACCTCGGTGCCGCGCTGGCCTTCGCCCATCAGCTGGTCGGGCCCGATGTGGCGGGCAACCCGCTCACTGTGTGGGCCTGGGCGATGCTGCACGCGAGTGTGGCCGTGCTGATCGTCTGGTACCGGGGCGTCGTCCCGGTGCGGCAGGCTCTGCGGCACGGGCTGTATGTGGTCGAGGTGCGGAACGAGAGCCCCGACGTCGTCTCGGTCGTGATGCGCGGCACCGGCCTCGACGCGTTGCGCGCCGAACCCGGCCAGTTCCTGCGGTGGCGGTTCCTGCGGCGCAGGCTGTGGCACACCTCGCTGCCGTTCTCGCTGTCCGCGCCGGTCAGGGACGACACCGTACGCGTCACCGTGAAGGCGCTCGGCGTGCACAGCCGGCGCATCAGGCGGCTGCGTCCCGGCACCCGGGTCCTGGCCACGGGGCCGTTCGGCGCGATGACCCCGCACCGCCGTACCCGTCGCAAGGTGCTGCTCCTGGCCGGCGGGGTGGGGATCACGCCGATGCGGGTCCTGTTCGAGACGCTGCCCGCCGGGCCCGGCGACCTCACCCTGCTCTACCGGGCCAACAATGCCGCCCAGTTGGTACTGCGCGAGGAGCTGGAGGCCATCGCCGTTCAGCGGGGGGCCGCGTTGCACTATCTGCTCGGGCCCTCGGGCGCCTCCTTCGACCCGCTCGCGCCGCAGGCCCTGCGCAACCTCGTCCCCGACCTCGCCGAACACGACGTCTTCCTGTGCGGGCCCGGCCCCATGGCCCGCGCGGCGACGGCCTCGCTCATCAGGGCCGGGGTGCCCGAGGAGCACATCCACACCGAGCAGTTCAGTTTCTGAGGGCGTTCGCACGTACTTTCAGGACCCACGACCAGGACGAGGAATCGCAGAGCCATGGCCCGTCACCGCAAGCGCCCCACTCCCGTTCCGCTGGACCGTGCCCGGCGCCGGCTCGCCGCGGGGCTCACCGCCGTCAGCGCGCTCGCCGCGACCTTCCTCGCGGTGTCCGTCACCCCGGCCGCGCCCCCCGCGCCCGACCGGATCGCGGACGTCCACGACCTGAGCGGTGTCGCGCCTGGGCAGCGGTAGGTGGCAGGTCGGTGATGGCGGGCGGTCGGCGGTGGCCGGGGCCCCTTCAGAAGGCCCTTACTGGCCCTGGCCCTGGCCCTGGCCCTGGCCCTGGCCCTGGCCCTGGCCCTGGCCCTGGCCCTGGCCCTGGCCCTGGCCCTGGCCCTGGCCCTGGCCCTGGC